>JBILKT010000091.1:0-6985 GCA_044376545.1 Alphaproteobacteria bacterium | reverse complement strand
ACTGATACACGCGTTTGCACAACAAGCAAAAAAATATCTAAACACCTGATATTGTGAATAAAAAATAACCTGTTTGACAAGAATGCATTTGTTATCCATAAAAACACAACTTTAAGCAATAACAATGGAGACGACCATGAGGGGTTTAACGAAATATCAGTGGACGGTGTTTTTTGCCGCGTGGCTAGGCTGGGGATTTGATATCTTTGATGCGATGCTATTTAACTTTGTTGCGCCAAATGCTATTCCCACACTTTTGGGGCTGGAAATTGGGAGTCCTGAAGCAAAAGATGCCGTGTATCGTTGGACAGGCATTATGACATCTGCCCTTCTTGTCGGCTGGGCAGTGGGCGGTGTTATTTTTGGAAAAATCGCAGACAGAATAGGGCGTACAAAAACACTGGCGCTGACCATGGCGATGTATTCCATCGGTACAGCAATGTGTGCTTTTGCACCGAATATCGAGATTTTATTGCTGTGCCGTGTGATTGCCGCGTTGGGAATTGGTGGTGAGTGGGCGGCGGGTGCTGCCATGGTTGCCGAAGTTATTCCTGGCGAAAAACGGGTTGAGGCGGGTGCGTTGCTCTATACCTCCGCGCCGTTCGGCTTGGCGCTCGCGATGGGTGTGAACTATGTCATTGCGGGGGACTTATTCGCCCATACGCCTGAAATGTCGTGGCGCTATGCGTTAGCGTTTGGGCTTGTGCCCGCTATCATTGCGTTCATCATCCGCCTGTTCATCAAAGAGCCTGAAGTATGGGTGAACATGGAAGATAAAGAAAGCATGGGACGCATTAGCGATCTGTTTAAACCGGGGTATAGACCGTTGACCGTCAGTGGTTTGCTGGTTGTGTTTACTGCCCTCATTGTCTGGTGGAGTGCGAATGCCTTTTTGCCGATTATCGCCAACGGTTTGGCGCAAATTCAGGCAAAGGCAGACGGCTTGGATCTTAAAGCAACCCTCGCATTAGGCGAAACATGGAAGCTGAACGCCACGACCTACTTTAACGTCGGCGGTTTCTTGGGCACGCTGCTCACCATCCCGTTTGCTAAAATCATGGGCAGAAAGATGATGTTCAAGATTTACTTCTTCTTCTCTATCCTGTCGATGTTGGGAACGTTCGGTCTTGATCTTGCTCCTGAGACACGCCTGTATGGCTATTTCTTTATCGGGGTATTTGTGTTCGGAATTTTCGGGGCATTTACGTTCTATCTACCAGAATTATTCCCCACGCGGATTCGGGGAACAGGGTCAGGGTTCTGTTATAACATTGGGCGGATTGTTGCCGCTGCAGGCCCCTTAGTTGTTGGTGCCGCAAGCACCACGGAAGCCGCAATGAATGTCTTGTTCTGGATAGGGCTGGTGCCGATTATTGGGATTATTGCAATGCCGTGGATTATTGAGACAAAAGGCAGAGCGATTGTTGATAAGTAATCGATAGAGAATAAAAAAAGAGCGGTGCAGCGATGTGTCGCTCTTTTTTATGCTCTTTTTTGTTGACGGCCTATATTTTAATCCCTACTGATTATATATGATAAAAACAATAGGACGCCAGTCATGCTGTCAATGAAGGCGAAATATGCCTTGCGCGCCCTTGTTGTGATGGCTCAGCAAGAAAAAAAAATGTTGCAAACACGTGTCATTGCAACAGAAGCAGATGTGCCGCAAAAATTCTTAGAAGCCATCCTTGTTGAGTTAAAAAACGATGGGGTCGTGAATAGCAAGCGGGGTATTTTTGGCGGGTATTTCCTCGCCAAAAGCCCAGAGGAAATTTTTTTAGGACGCGTCATTCGCAAGCTGGATGGCCCCTTAGCACCCATTCGCTGCGCCAGTGTAACCGCCTATCAAAAGTGTGATGATTGCTTGGATGAAAAAACGTGTGCTATTCGTAAGGTGATGCTGGAAGTGCGCAATGCGATTGCAGGTGTGCTGGATGCAAAATCATTGCGCGAAATTATTGATACGCCGCTGGAGGCATTTTAACGTGATGCGCTCTTTAAAAGTGTTACAGGGTAGTTTATGCGCCGCACTTGTCTTGAGTGCTGCCCCTGCGGTTGCAAAAACACCAACACTCACCAATGCACAGATTATCGAAAAAATCACCCAGTTAGAACAGGAAATTGCGCTGTTAAAGCAGCAAGCGGCGATAAAAGAAGCCGAAGCGCAGGCAGAAAAAGAAAAAAATGCGTCTGTTGCACAACAACTTGCCCTTGTACAACGCCAAGCAGAAGTCCGTGAGGAAGTGACAAAAGCGGCTGCAGCAAAAAATGCAACCGTGGAATTGGGGCAAAAAGGCTTGATTGTAACAGCCCCTGATAAAAACCTGCAGTTTAGATTAAGTGGTTACGCACAGTTTGATGCGCGTACGTTCCTCAATGATCGTGGCAATACGGGCAAAGATGACTTTTTATTGCGTGCCTTGCGTCCTACGATTGAGCTGAATGCGTATAAAGATTTCTCTTTTGTTCTCTCTCCCGATTTTGGTGGCGGGACAACACGGGTATTTGATGCCTATGCTGATTTTAAGCTAGACGATGCCTTTAAGTTGCGTTTTGGAAAAATGAAGCCCCCATTGGGATTGGAGCGGTGGCAATCGCCCACGGATGCCTTCTTCATTGAGCGCGGGCAAACCACTAATCTTGTGCCCAATCGAGATATTGGCTTGCAAATCTATGGCGATATTATTCAAGACGTGTTGGAATATCAGCTAGGGATTTTCAACGGCACGCAAGATTTAGGCAATCCTGATGGCGATGATGACGACAAAAAAGAGTATGTTGCGCGGGTATTCGCCCAGCCCTTCCAACGCTCAGATGTGTTGTCTTTGCGGGGGCTAGGCGTGGGGATTGCGGGCAGCATCGGCGATAGAGATGGCACACCAACAAAAACAATTTTGGGTGATTATCGCACTGTTGGGCAGCAGCCATTTTTCACCTATTTAACAGGCACACCCACCAGCACGGTTTATGCCAATGGCACCCAGTGGCGCGTCATTCCGCAAGCGTATTATTACTATAACAATATAGGGATGATGGCGGAATATGCCATCTCCGCACAAGATGTGCGCAAAGGAAGCAGTGCGACATCCCTGAAGAATACGGCATGGCAGCTTACAGCAGGCTATGTGCTTACAGGGGAAGATTTAAATTTCAAAGGAGGCGTCATTCCACGGGCGAAATTTAATCCGAAGCAACATCAGTGGGGGGCGTTTGAGGTGCTGGCACGCGTGGGCGAAACGGATATCGACAATAAAGCGTTCCCTGTGTTTGCCGATAGCACAAAATCTGCCAGCAAAGCTAGCTCTGTGGGCACAGGGGCAAGTTGGTATCCTAATGAGGATTTTAAATTTTCCATCAACTACGACTGGACAACGTTTCATGGGGGAGGCATCGCCAACACTGATCGCCCCAACGAGAATGCGTTGTTCGCACGCACACAATTCCGATTCTAACAAAGGAGAAACTTATGAAAATACAAAACTTTTTTGCGTCTCTTGTTACCGTCATGCTGCTAACAGCAGCCGCGTTCGCTGCAGAAAAAAAAGAAATTCTCAATGTTTCCTATGATCCCACACGCGAACTATATGAAGCCTATAACAAAGAATTCGCCACCTTTTGGAAAGCCAAAACAGGCGAAGACGTGCACGTTAAACAATCGCATGGTGGGTCTGGCAAACAGGCACGCTCTGTCATTGATGGGCTTAATGCCGATGTAGTAACACTGGCACTTGCTTACGACATTGATGCGATTGCACAAAAAGCGAAATTACTCCCGCTGGGCTGGCAGGAACATTACGCGCACAACAGTGCACCCTATACGTCAACTATCGTATTTTTAGTCAAAAAAGGCAATCCTAAGCATATTAAAGATTGGGATGATTTGGTGCAAGACGGTGTGCAGGTTATCACCCCCAACCCAAAGACTTCTGGTGGCGCACGGTGGAATTACCTTGCGGCGTGGGCATATGCGCTTCAAAAAAATAAAGGCGATGAAACAGCGGCGAAAGACTTTGTGAATAAACTCTACAAAAACGTGCCGATTCTTGACACCGGCGCACGCGGCTCCACCACAACGTTTGTGCAACGTGGTATTGGGGATGTGTTGCTCGCATGGGAAAACGAGGCATTTTTAGCCGTAAACGAGTTAGGAAAAGACAAGTTTGATATTGTTGTGCCCTCTATCAGCGTGTTGGCAGAACCCCCCGTTGCCGTTGTGGAGCGCAACGCACAGAAAAATGGGACATTAGAGATCGCCAAAGCCTATCTTGACCATTTGTATTCCAAAACAGCCCAAGAAATTATTGCAAAACATTATTATCGCCCCAGCGATGCAACCGTTGCGGCGAAATACGCCGATACATTCCCGAAAACCCACCTTGTGACCATTAAAGAACTCGGTGGCTGGAAAGACGTGCAAAAAAAGCACTTTGATGACGGCGGGTTGTTTGACCAGATTTATGGACAGTAGAGGCATATGCGTCTCCCGTTACTCCGTCACCACACCGTTCTTCCTGGGTTTGGTCTTGCCATGGGCTGGACGTTATTGTGTCTAGCATTGGTGGTGCTCATCCCCTTATCAGGCTTGTTTTTCAAAACAGCCACGATGTCGGGAGACGCCTTTTGGCACACGATAACGAGCCCTCGTGTGATGCATGCCTATAAAATCAGCTTTGGCATGGCGATGCTGGCGGCGATAATCAATGCATTTTTCGGCTTGATTGTAGCGTGGATTTTGGTGCGCTATCGCTTCCCGTTCAAAAAAATCTTGGATGCCGTTGTAGATTTGCCCTTTGCCTTGCCAACAGCCGTTGCGGGGATTGCGCTTGCCACGCTGTATGCGCCGAACGGCTGGCTTGGCAAGCCCCTTGCAGAGCTTGGCATTAAGGTTGCCTTCACCCCTCTGGGGATTTTACTCGCGTTAGTATTCGTTGGCTTACCGTTTGTGGTGCGCACCGTACAACCTGTGTTAGAAGATTTAGAAAAAGATGTGGAAGAAGTGGCGGCAAGTTTGGGCGCGAATCGACGGCAGATTTTCGGGCGTGTGTTATTACCGCAAATTTTTCCTGCATTATTAACAGGCTTTGCGATGTCCTTTGCCCGCGCCTTGGGGGAATATGGCTCGGTAATTTTTATCGCAGGCAATCTGCCTAACGTCTCAGAAATTATTCCCCTGCTCATTACGATTAAATTAGAGCAATACGACTACACAGGCGCAACGGCCTTGGCGGTGGTGATGTTGCTCGCATCATTCGTGTTGCTCTTGCTCATCAATATTCTCCAAAAATGGAGTAGCAGGCAATGAAAAGTACTGCTGTTCAAGAACCTTGGTGGGTACGTGCGCTGCTCATCACGGTGGGCGTGGGATTTTTGGCGGTGCTCATCGGGCTGCCGCTCTCAACCGTGTTTGTGGAAGCCTTACATAAGGGCATAAAGCCTTATTGGCAGAGTTTGTTGAATCCTGATGCACTGTCCGCTATTCGGCTCACCTTGCTGGTGGCGGCGATTGCCGTGCCCTTTAATGTGCTGTTTGGGCTTGCCGCAAGCTGGGCCATCGCCAAGTTTGAATTTCTTGGTAAACAGTTTTTACTGACCCTCATAGATTTACCCTTTGCTGTTTCCCCCGTCATTTCAGGGCTTATTTACATTCTCTTATTTGGGGCACATGCAACTTTAGGGCACTGGCTGATTGATCATGATATTCAGGTGGTGTTCGCTGTGCCGGGGTTGGTTCTTGCAACCATTTTTATCACCTTCCCGTTTGTGGCGCGGGAGCTTATTCCGCTCATGCAAGAGCAGGGCACCGAAGAAGAAGAGGCCGCCATTTTGTTAGGGGCAAATGGTTGGCAGACGTTCCGCCGCGTGACGTTGCCAAACATTAAGTGGGGGCTATTATACGGCGTATTGCTGTGTAATGCCCGCGCCATGGGCGAGTTTGGCGCGGTTTCTGTAGTCTCAGGGCATATTCGCGGGGAGACAAACACGCTGCCGCTCCATGTCGAAATTCTCTACAATGAATATAACTTTGTTGCCGCATTTGCGGTGGCATCCGTGCTGACAATTTTGGCTTTGGTCACGCTACTGCTAAAAAGTTTTATGGAAATGAAGTTTGCTTCAGGCAAAAAGAGGCATTAAGACAGATAAATGGAAATTCTCGTACAAAACATTAGCAAACGCTTTAAAGAATTTGTTGCGCTTGATGACGTAAGCCTGCCAATTAAATCGGGCGAGCTTATCGCACTCTTAGGCCCTTCTGGCTCTGGAAAAACAACATTACTCCGGATTATCGCAGGACTTGAATTTGCGGACAGTGGCACGATTATCCTCAATGGAGCAGATGCCAACCAACAATCCGTTAAAGAGCGCAATGTGGGCTTTGTGTTTCAACACTATGCCCTGTTTCGTCATATGACGGTGTTTGAAAATGTCGCGTTTGGGTTGCGTGTACGTCCTAAGGAAACACGCCCTAGTAAAGCAGTCATTCGCGAGAAGGTCATGAATTTACTGCAAATGGTGCATCTCGATATGTTCCATGACAGGTATCCCAGCCAACTGTCAGGGGGACAGCGGCAGCGTGTCGCCCTTGCACGCGCACTCGCGGTAGAGCCAACCGTGTTATTGCTCGATGAACCGTTCGGCGCGTTGGATGCAAAGGTGCGTAAAGAACTGCGTCACTGGATGCGAAAATTGCACGATGAGATGCACATCACCAGCATTTTTGTTACCCACGATCAAGAAGAAGCCATGGAAGTGGCGGATAGATTGGTTGTCATGAGCAATGGACGCATTGAGCAAGTGGGCACCCCTGCAGAGGTGTATCACACCCCCGCAAATAGCTTTGTTTATGATTTCTTAGGGAATTACAATGAATTCGTCGGCATTAAAGATGAGACGGGCACGATTCACTTAGGCGATGTTGACGTGGAAAAAGCACCAAATACCGGGCAACTCGCACAAAATGGTTGGCTACACCGTCACCCAGAGATCG
>JBILKT010000090.1:0-7059 GCA_044376545.1 Alphaproteobacteria bacterium | reverse complement strand
GGTTTTCGGTTTTCGGTTCTGGTAAGTTTATGAACATTCTTAAAACCGAACACCGAAAACCCCAGAACGATGATAATAATCTCTGTTGCCCTGTCTTTCCCCCCATGATATACCTGTGCGAATGAGCACGTATCTTGATTTTGAACAGCCTATTCTCGAACTCGAAGGTAAAATTGAAGAGCTAAAACGCCTTCAAGATGCCGAGATGGATATTGCTGAGGAAGTAGCACGCCTGTCCGAAAAAGTGGAGCGGATGCTGAAGGCAACCTACGGCAAGCTCACGCCATGGCAAAAAGTGCAGGTTGCGCGGCATCCCAGCCGCCCGCGTTGTGGGGCGTTTATTGACGCGCTCATTGAAGATTTTACCCAACTCGCAGGGGACAAACTCTACGGCGAAGATGCCGCCATCATCGGCGGTATTGGCCGGTTCCATGGCCGTAGTGTGATGGTAATTGGGCAAGAGCGCGGGAATGACCTTGCGTCTCGTCTTAAGCACAACTTTGGCATGCCAAAACCTGAAGGATACCGCAAAGCGCAGCGCTTGATGAAAATGGCGGATCATTTTGGTTTACCGATTCTCACGTTCGTTGACACACCGGGTGCCTACCCCGGTATCGGGGCAGAAGAACGGGGGCAAGCTGAAGCCATCGCCCGCAGCATTGATGTGGGGCTTAGCGTTACCGTGCCGCTCATCACTACTATAATTGGCGAAGGTGGCTCAGGCGGCGCCATTGCCTTGGCAACAGGGAATCGTGTGATCATGTTAGAGCATGCCGTATATTCGGTTATTTCCCCTGAAGGATGCGCGTCAATTTTGTGGCGCAGCGCCAGCGAGGCAGAAACAGCCGCCGAAGCCCTCAAAATCACCGCACAAGATTTACTCCGCCTTGGTGTGATTGACGAAATCGTCCCAGAACCCTTAGGGGGAGCGCACCGTCACCCCACACAAGCTATCAGCCTTCTCAAAAGCATGCTTGCACGCCATTTGGATGAGTTAGCGGGCGAAGAAGCCGCCGTGCTGAAGTTGCAGCGGCAAGAAAAGTTCCTCGCCATGGGTCGGGCGGCTTAGAGCAATTACTCATACCAACCATCTTTGAAACCCAAAGGGAAAATGGACCTCAGCCTTCGCAGGGGATTCGACCTGAGTGAGCAATCATCCCGACCGAATCCCCTGCGAAGGCAGGGGTCCAGAAATCCTTCGGATGACTAAGCGGATTGGTATTACTTATACCAATCCGCTTAAGTTTCTAAAACTTTCTCTCATATACCCATCGCAGTGCAAGAAGTTGCGATGAAACGCTCAAGCGCCGCGCGGGCTTTACCGCTCACAAGATTTTTTTGATAATCTTGAGGTGCAAGCGGTATAACTGGGTGGTTACACTTTGTTTGTCTTTACCTGTTATGCTAAGCACATGGATCTTCCTGCTCCCTCCCCTACTCCCTCTTTGTTCATCAATCGAGAAGCATCATGGATTGCTTTTAACGAGCGTGTTTTAGAAGAAGCCGCCAATGAAAAGCACCCTCTGCTGGAACGCGTCCGCTTTCTAGCCATTTCACACAGCAACCTTGAAGAATTCTACCAAGTACGGGTCGCAGGACTGAAAGCACAAGAGCGTGCACAGATGCACGCCCTCAGCCAAGACGGCTTAACCCCCACAGAACAATTACACGATATTTACGCACGCACCCGCACGCTGATTACAACACAGCAAAAAACATGGTTGCAACTCAACTCCGCATTACACAAAAACGGTGTGACGATTTTAGATCCAACAAACTTGCCAAAAGAACTCAAAGCAACACTAAAGCAACAGTTTGTAACGGATATTTTTCCTGTCCTCACACCCCTTGCGATTGATCCCGCCCACCCCTTCCCTTTCGTGCCCAATAGAGGATTAACGCTTGTTCTGGAACTCAAAGAAAAAGAAACTGACAAAACCATGCGGGCACTTGTGCCCCTGCCACGCAGCTTAAAACGGTTTGTTACACTACAAGGCGCAGAAAACACTTTCATGCTGTTGGAAGATTGTATTGCGCTGTTTTTAGAGCATCTTTTTCCTCGCTACCAACTCCTTGCAAAAGGATTATTTCAAGTCTTGCGCGATAGTGAATTGGAAATTGACGACGAAGCCGATGACCTCATGCAGCTGTTTGAAACAGCATTAAAACGCAGACGGCGTGGCAACGTTATTCAAGTGACCGCAGATGCGGCCATGCCGCCGAGTTTACGCAAATTTATCATCGCACAAAGCACCCTACAAGAGCAGGAAATTTTCTGGGTACAGGGGTTAGTGGCACTGGTTGATATAGAGCAACTGGTTGCGGAGAACCTCCCCACGCTAAAATTTTTGCCTTATAATCCCCGTTTTCCTGAACGGATTATGGATTTTCACGGCAACTGTTTTGCCAGCATTAAACACAAAGATATGCTGGTACATCATCCATTTGAGAGTTTCGATGTCGTGGTGCTGTTTCTGCAACAAGCCGCTGTTGACCCTGATGTGTTGGTTATTAAACAAACGCTTTATCGCACGAGTAAAGATTCTCCCATCGTTAAAGCACTTATTCAGGCGGCGGAAAATGGTAAGCAAGTCACCGCCGTGGTGGAGTTAAAAGCGCGATTTGATGAAGAGGCAAACATCCAATGGGCCCGGGATTTGGAACGTGCAGGGGTGCAAGTGGTGTTTGGGTTTCTCGATTTAAAAACCCATGCGAAAACTTCCCTCGTTGTCCGCAAAGAAGGGGAATTGTTACAAACATATGTGCATTTTGGCACAGGCAACTATCACCCCGTTACCGCGAAAGTGTACACGGATTTATCCTATTTCACTTGTGATGTTGCAATGGGACGCGATGCCGTTAAGCTGTTTAATTATCTCACAGGCTATGCTGAGCCAAAAGCACTCGAAAAGCTTACTGTTGCCCCGTTACAATTACGCGCAACGTTGTTAGAGTATATCGCAGAAGAAACCCGTAACGCCACCCTTGGCAAACCCGCAGCCATCTGGGCAAAGCTCAACGCCCTTGTGGACACACAAATTATTGATGCGCTTTATGCTGCCTCACAAGCGGGTGTCAAAATAGAGCTGGTTGTGCGCGGCATTTGCTGTTTGCGTCCACAAGTGCCGAATTTATCAGAAAATATTCGCGTGCGAAGCATCGTGGGACGCTTTCTGGAACATGCCCGCGTGGTGTGTTTTGCAAATGGCGCAGCACTGCCTTCCCCCCAAGCCAACGTATTTATTTCTTCCGCCGATTGGATGACGCGGAATTTTGATAGACGCGTTGAAAGTTTTGTACCGCTTACCAACACAACGGTGCATCAACAGGTGTTAGAACAAATCATGGTTGCTAACTTAAAAGACAATCAACAAGCATGGGAATTACTGCCAGACGGCAGCTACGTCCGCCTAACCTGCGCCCCCAACGAGAAGCCTTTTTGCGCTCATGACTATTTTATGCATAATCCAAGTTTATCAGGTCGAGGAAGTGGCGCGCAAGGTCAGGGAGAAGCGCCATTATTGCATTTATAGGGCACCCCTATTTATGCTGACGCCGAAAAGCTGTTTTTAGCTGTCGCGCATCTACCGCCTTAAACACTGCACAAAACAAGGCAAACAAGAGACAAAACCCTGTAATAATGGCAAGGAGAACGCCAATTCTTAACGCGGCATGATGCCCCAGATTATATAAAAACGGGGTCATGAACGGTAACGCGCATTCTATTGCAGCGCTCATCACCCCTGCAGCAGCCAAACATTTAGCCAGAAAAATCACGAGCGGTTTATCAAACGAAATTGCTTTATGACGGTGCAACCTTGTACTTAATAAAAACACATTCAGCCATGCTGCAAGGGCAGTTGATAACGCCAAGCCAACGTGGGCGAGCCATTGCATGAGGATCACATTGAGCACGATGTTTGCTGCCACACATACCATCGCGATTTTCACAGGGGTTTTCGTGTTTTCCCGCGCAAAAAATCCCGCTGTGAGCACTTTAATAATAATATAGGCAGGCAAGCCAACCGCAAAGGCTTGCAAGGCTTGAGACGTACCTTTCACTGCCACTAACGTAAACGCGCCACGCAAAAACAGCACGTGCATAATCGGTTCTGCCAGCAACATCAGCACCACTGTTGTGGGAATCGCAACCAGTAGCCCAATTTCTAGCGCTTGGTTTTGCGTCTTGAGGGCCTCTGCAATAGCATTCTCACGTAATTGCCGTGAGAGCATTGGCAACAAAGCCGTTCCCAATGCAATGCCAATCACCCCTAAAGGGAGCTGATTTAGCCGATCCGCATAATACAAATACGTAACGGCACCCTCAGGCAGCAGTGTTGCAAGCATTGTATCCACCATCACGTTGAGTTGATAGACACTCGCCCCCAAAATACCAGGTAACAACAATTTCAAGAGTCGCTTGATTTCTGGTGATACCCGTGGGCGCACAAAAATCGGAAATTGTAGATGATAGCGATACAAAGCCCACACCAAAATCCCCAGTTGTAACACGCCGCCCAGTGTTACATTCCACGCAACGGCATGCCCCGCTGAACTAGTGTAATACTGCCACGTTGACAGTCCTGCAATCAACGCGAGGTTTAACCAGATGGAAGATGCCGCGCCCTCTGCAAACTTTAAATTCGCGTTGAGAATGCCTGTAAGCATCGCCGCTAATACCACAAGAATCATATACGGCAAGGTGATGCGGCAGAGATTGACCGTGAGCGCGAACTTTGCAGGGTCATCCGCAAACCCAGGGGCAAGCAAGTGCACCACTTGGGGCGTGAACACCATGCACGCCGCACATAACGCCGTCACGGTGAGAAACAAAAACACAAAACTTTGCGTGGCGAAATGTTTTGCCTGTTCTTTCGACGCCGTAAGTTCGCGGGTATACAGCGGCACAAAAGCCGCGCTAAATGCCCCCTCTGCCAATAGTCGACGAAACAAATTCGGTAGACGAAATGCAACCAAAAACGCATCTGAAACAACACCCGCACCCAAGACAGATGCCATCAGCAAATCGCGAGCAAAGCCCATCACCCTGCTGATAAGGGTAAGACCGCTTAAGGTGGCAATGGCGCGAATAAGGGACATTGAGTACTTATTTTCAGGACCGACGCAAGCGAGATATTTTTTGAGCGAGGATTAAAAATCCTTCCCTTGCATACATCTTGACACCCTTATTTTCTAAAAAACAGCATAAAAACTACAAACGCTACGAGAGCCATTCCTTGTAATCCAACCCGCCATTGCATCAAAACATTGCTATATTTTTCACGGGCAAGGCCCCCCTTTGCGGTGACAATAAGCCCCGCAACCATAACCAGTAGCGTTGCTAGCATAAGGGCGATAAGGATATAAATCATAGGAGCGGCCTTTGCGAAAAACAAAGTTATTGTCAATATATAGACATCACAGCATAAACCTGCACCAACGCTTTGTAAAACCAGACCCCGTTATAAAAACGGGGTGACGTTTGTATCGATGGAAGCCTTTCTAGACCCCAGGGCGATTGCATTAGAAAAAATAACTCATTGAAAAATAATGGTTTTTCAGAATTTTAATATTAAAGCCTATCGCGTAACATATTGTTTTTAAAGGAATAAAATTCCTAATGCGATTGCCCTGTTCTAGACCCCGTTATAAAAACGGGGCGACGGGCTTTGTAACAGAGCGTCACCCCGTTTTTATAACGGGGTCTAGAAAGAAACGTATCCACTTGGTGCAGTTTTATAGTGTGATGTCTATATACCATCAACAACACGTTAGAAGTTTACCCCCGCACCAAATCCAAAAACTCTCCACGCAACACCGCATCCGCTTTAAACGCGCCCGTAAAATGGCGGGTTACCATGTTCATGCCTATTTTATGGACACCGCGGGTGGTCATGCATTCATGCTCGCCATTGACAAGGACGGCAACGCCTTTTGGCTCAAGGGCTTGATCAATCGCATCGCCGATGGAAGAGGTGAGAGCTTCTTGAATTTGCAACCGTTTGGCAAAAACATCACACACACGCGCGAGCTTACTAATGCCCACGACGCGTTTATTGGGAACATACGCAACGCTGATAGTGCCAATAATCGGAATGATATGGTGTTCACAATGCGATTCAAAACGAATATTCCGCAACACAACCATGTCTGTATAGCCAGCCGCATCGTAAGAAGCGGTTTGCAGTATTTCTAAAGGATTCTCCAAATAGCCTGCAGCAAATTCTTCGTAGGCACGCACCACGCGGGCAGGCGTTTCAATTAAGCCTTCCCGTTGCGGGTTATCACCCATCCAACGGATAAGAGTTTCAACAGCATTTTCTGCTTCGGTGCGGGAGGGCTTGTTGTGTGGGATTAAAGATGTCATAAAATCTCGTCATGGGGTTATAAAACTATTGAATACTTATCCGCTGATACGGACTATCAAGCGAAAAAGGCGGTATTTCGACGTTAAAAGACGTACCATTTGGTTCAACCATACCATAACTGCCCACCATAAAGCCAGAGGGAGCATCAAGAGGGGTCCCGCTTGTATATTCAAACATACATCCAGGGGGAATAATGGGCTGCTCGCCCACCACGCCTTGACCATGCACTTCTTGGGTACGCCCAAAACTATCTGTAATGCGCCAATATCTATTTTGTAATTTTACAGGGTGTTCACCATTGTTATGAATGCGAACATGATACGCCCAAACATGATGATCTTCTTCAGGAGAAGACTGATCATCAAGATACATGGTAGAAACAGAGACGGTAATAGCGTTTGTTGTTTTCTGGTACATAGTACGGTGTATATAGATTGTGTTTGAAGAAATGCCAAGAAAAACCCAAAGCGATTTGATTTATTCGGTAAAGCCCGAATGGCGTTTAAACGTTTCATCGCCGCTTCTTCAGCTTCTTCAGCGGCGATGGGTATATACCGCTCGCACCTGAAGATCTGCAAATAAATCTTGCGAGCGGTAAAGCCCGCGCGGCGCTTGAGCGAAACGTTGCACATTCTTCATGTGCAAAAGGTATAATTATCTTTCCGAGAATGTTTTTAGCGCAGTTTCGGTA
>JBILKT010000089.1:0-7061 GCA_044376545.1 Alphaproteobacteria bacterium | reverse complement strand
TTCTTTGATAAAACTATCCCGAAGAAGCGTAAGATATTTCTGGCGATCTTCTGCTGACATGGCGTTATTACCTTTATTACCCTTATTATCCTTATTACCCTCGATGCGTTGAAATCTTTTTGAGTAGTCTATTGTTATGATTTCAGACGACTTTTCTTGCCTTAACGCTAAGGTATCTTGATTAAGGAAGGGTAAACGTTTTAACATTTTAAAAATCATTTTTTAAGAATCTGGTTCTAGAATCTGGTTCTATCTTGCAAAAATACAGAAGATTTGATAGTCTTTAAAAATTATGCAGCAATACACGGTTCACACGGCTCTTCTGGCTCTTCGACTTACCATCGCTTAAGCGACACCACCGCGCTTGAGCATTTTGATAGTAAGTTCCCTTTTTGTAATCAGCCATAAAGAAAGCCTGTTATGTCCAATCACATCATCATTTTTGACACCACTTTGCGCGACGGAGAACAATCCCCCGGCGCCTCCATGAGTGTGCTTGAAAAAATCCGCCTTGCCCATGTTTTGGAAGATATGGGTGTCGATGTTATTGAAGCCGGATTTCCTGTTGCCTCAAATGGGGATTTTGAAGCGGTATCCATTGTAGCACAGGCTTTAAAAAAAGCAAGTGTTTGTGGGCTTGCTCGCGCACAAGAAAAAGATATTGCCCGTGCGGCCGCTGCGCTTGAAAAAGCGGTTAAACCGCGCATTCATACGTTCATCTCCACCAGCCCGTTGCACATGCAACATAAGCTGAATATGCACCCTGAACAGGTGCTAGAAGCCATTCACAAGAGCGTTTCTTATGCGCGCACTTTTGTGGATGATGTGGAATGGTCGTGTGAAGATGCAACACGCAGCGACGTGGATTTTTTGGTGAAAGCCATTGAAATTGCCATTAATGCAGGCGCAAAAACGATTAACGTACCGGATACGTTGGGTTATGCTATTCCCACTGAATATGCCGCGCTCATTCGCACGTTGCGGCAACGCGTGCCGAATGCGGAAAAAGCTATATTCTCGGTACATTGTCATAATGATTTAGGGCTAGGGGTTGCGAACTCCCTCGCGGCACTCGACGCAGGCGCACGGCAAATTGAATGCACCGTCAATGGCTTAGGCGAACGGGCGGGCAACGCCGCGATGGAAGAAATTGTCATGGCAATCCGCACCCGTCAAAACGTGCTCCCCTTTCACACCAACATTAAAACGGATCATATTACCAAGGCTTCCCGCCTTGTCTCTGCCATTACAGGCTTTGCGGTGCAACCCAACAAGGCGATTGTGGGCGCGAATGCCTTTGCCCATGAGTCAGGCATTCACCAAGATGGGATGCTGAAAAACGCGCAAACCTACGAGATTATGACCCCTGAATCGGTGGGCTTAGTGCGCTCTGACATCGTGATGGGCAAGCATTCAGGACGCAATGCCTTTCGCACCAAACTCAAAGAATTGGGCTATGACTTAACCCAAGAGGAACTCGACAAAGCCTTTCAACGCTTTAAAGACGTGGCGGACAAGAAAAAACAGATGTTCGACGAGGACTTAATCGCGTTGGTAGACACCCAATTAGGGCAAGAGGATGAGAAAATCCGCTTTGCATCCCTAGACATCGTCTGCGGCTCAAACACCGAAGCCAAAGCAACGCTCAAATTACTTGTGTTTGGGGAAGAACGCACCACCGTCAACACAGGCTCAGGGCCCGTGGATGCCACCTTTAACGCCATTCGCGCCCTTGTGCCCCACACTGCCACGTTGCAGTTGTTCCAAGTCCACGCCGTGACAGAAGGCACAGACGCACAAGCAGAAGTGACCGTGCGGCTAGAAGAAGACGGCAAAACCTCTCACGGGCAAGGGGCAGACACCGACACGCTTGTTGCTGCGGCAAATGCCTATATCCATGCGCTCAATAAAGTGTTGGTGAAACGAGAGCGGCACGCGGTGGATGGGGTGGCATTGGGGTGAAAAAAGAGACACCCTTTGGGGATGTCTCAACTATTACATCAAGTTATTCAGCCTATTCAGCTTACTTTTTAGCGGGAGCGGCAGAACTTTGCCCTTCAGCAGAAGCAGGGTTGGAAAGGTTAAAGATAAACCCGCCGCCGTTACCCGTGGTAACTTGGGGGAGTTGACCGTTCCACTTGTTGATCCACTCACGTTGTAGCACAAGGTTTCCTCCCTGCGCTTGCAACGCAATAGCCTCCAAGCGGGCGGCTTCAGCACGACCTTTGGCACGGTTGATATCAGCCTGCGCCTGTTGGTTCGCTTCTTGTGCAACGAACTTGGCTGTTTCCGCCTTTTGTTGTGCAACCTGTTTGGCTTCGACTGCCTGCGAGAACTCAGGAGAGAACTTTAAATCTACAATCGCGGTATCAACCAACAGCACTCCGTAAGGTGCGAGGCGTTTTTTCAAAACCACATCGATTTCCTGCTTGAGTGCAGCCCGCTTTGAGATAGTTTCCTCAGCGGTATACTGCCCACTCGCCGCTTTGAAGGCTTCTTGAGTTTGCGGTGCGATGATACGCTCCACAATCGTATCCAAGGAACCAAATTGGCGACGAATTTCAATCAGCTTCGTTTGGTCGATGCTGAAATTAACAACGAACTGCGCTGTAACATCTTGGATGTCACGGGTAGCCGCCGTGGCTTTCACTTCGTGCTTCTGGACTTGAACGTTATACACGTCCACACCAGATAAAAACGGAGTTTTAAGATGGAGACCTTCTGAAAGAGTCGGTTCCACAATAGAACCCAACCGTGTTTCCACACCAGCGGATCCAGGTGAGACGATGACGATTGTCTGCCAAACGGTCACGAGACCCAAAACACCAACAGCAGCAGTACCCACAACAGGAAACCAGCGGAAGTCGCCTTGGTTGTTAAACAGAATAGACACAATGTTAGCCTCAAAAAAACTACGTTTTTCGTAGACAACTCACAATCCATCATCGCTGACAGACCGCCGCACCTCCACCTTTGAGATACACATACCGTAGAACCGAAGCTCTAACGAAATGAAGTTATGCATTCAAGATAATATATATATATATTTGTCTAGTATTATTTTTACTTTTTTCAGGACTCTTGAGAGGCGGATCTAAAGCCTTGTTTACAAAAAAAAATTCATGCCAATTAACATAAAATTCACAAATAAAACGAGTAAGTCTTCTTGTTTTCTTGAGAAAAACTGCTACAAGACGGCGTGTGATGGAAAGTGGAATAAGAAAAATTTTTGGCTACACAATCCTTCAACTGCGAGAGGTACGCCTTGAAATATAACACCTAGTGTGATACTTTGGATTGATGTAATGCGTATTTTCAAAAATGCATGGTTTAGTCGTTTCGCCGCGAAAGAACGCATAACGGATGACTCTCTGCGTGATGCGATAAAGCGTGCAGAGAGTGGACTTATTGATGCAGACTTAGGCGGAAACGTTATCAAACAACGTATAGCACGACAAGGACAGGGGAAGTCGGGCGGATATCGCACGATTATCCTGTTTTGGTCAGGAAACAGGGCTTTTTTTACGTTTGGATTTGCAAAGAGCAACCAAGACACTATCAGCCACGCTGACTTAAAAATTTTAAAAGAAACGGCAAGAGAACAACGAACATGGACGGATGCTCAACTCAATCAGCTTGTCGTTGATGGCATTTTGGAGGAAATTAGCGATGGTACAAAATCATAACTATTGTTCAGAAATAGCTGCGGCTGTGCATGAAGACATGCACGGCGCATTCCTCAGCGGTGTCGTCAATAAAACGACCATGCGTTTTTTTGATGACCTCTGCCTAACGCCACCACAAACATGGCATCCCGATGACATTCGCGCACTCAGAGAGCGTGAACATGTTTCACAACCTATTTTCGCGTATTATCTCAACGTGCCCAAAAACCTTGTGTCTGATTGGGAGCGGGGAGTGAAAAAACCAAGCGGGGCGGCGATGCGTCTGCTGAGTGTGGTGCATAAGCATGGACTCAGCGTGATTGCTTAGTCACTTTTGGGCATCTCTAAAAACCTCTTTTCTAGGGCGATTGGCGTCGTCAGTTCGATGCTCGGAAGCCGCACGTACCCTTTTGTACGCTTACGTTTCCTCGCATCGCTCTTTCTAGCCACTCATCCCGATAAAAGGGTTTTTAGAAGCGCCCTTTTATATTATTCGTCATTTTTTAAACTATTGTCTGCATACTCATTCTCAATGAAAACAACAAATCTTAATACCCTCATCACCACCCTTGAACGAATCCTCAAGGGCGAGAAAATTCAGACAACCAAAGCCAATGCGTGGGTGCGTGAACTACTGCTGGCAATTTATAAGCAAGGCAACCTCACACATCACCCTGCCAGCATTTTTTATACGGACCCTGCCAAAATTCCTCACAATAACACCCGTTATTTTGCCGCGCCCAGCAAGGAACTGCGTGAACGGCACGAGATTTTACAAAATCCCCATACAGCGCCCTACATGCATGTTTTTAGCGGCGCAGCGCACGCTATTTTAGGGGAAGATTTTTATACTTCTCAGGAAAACTACGGGCAACAAGTCATGGTGGTGCCTGAGAACATCAGCGTGCAAGGGGTGCTGGAGTTCGCACGGTATCTTAGCAAAAAAAATGAAGGGGAGTTTGTCGACGCCCCCATCATCGCGCACCCCTCCCCTGTTTTAGCGTTACTGGAGCAAAACCTTTTTGAAAATGATGCCTCTGATAAAGAAAAACTAAGATTTGAAAAAATTCAGCAAATTACCATTTTAGAACAACGAATTGAGGATTCCGCCAATCCCGATAAACAACAGCCCTTAGAACACCACAATCCCGCCCTCGAAAGCCCCGTAAATGGCTTTTTCATGGTTAATACCACCTCGCTCACCAAATATCTGAATGCACGCGGGCTAACCCACGCCGTACACGGCGAGAAAACCCGTGTGTTGCAAGCCCCCAACCTTGCTGAATACATCACCGACAAAGAGCATGAAACCAGCGTGGAGGGCAATGCTGTTGCCAAACATGCCTATTGCGTTGATGCAATCAACAACATGAGCGATGCCGAACTCAAAGCGTATTTCGCCTATCAATACAACATTACTGTCGAAGACTTAGAAGCCCTCTACGGCTTTCAACGCCATAAAATTGCGATTATCAGCGATGATTCCTTTGAATGCCTTGACAAACACACTATCCGCGACCTTATTGAAGCAGACAATACAGGAACATTCTTACGGGCGTATCAACAGCTTGAAAAAGAAAAAGGAGCAAAGGGCGATCCACATTTACAATCAACATGGTGGGATGAAGCCAATTTCATGGAAGTGGATATGTCTCCCTTCATTGAAGCCTGTGGCGGACTGAAAAAATTTATCACAACACTGAAAGCGGCATTAAAAAATCTCGGGCATCCTGAGGATGAGAATTTTGTCCCCATTCGCTCCTATAGCGTGATTGCCATGACACGCCTTGCCACAGAAAACACGCCAACAGAAGACCTCCACACCACCTTAAGCAACGCGTGCGTTGATGCGCAATTGATTCTTAAACCCAATGCTATTAAGGACACAACCCGCATTGTTGATCTACAATGCCTCTTGGGTTCTTCACACACTTTCGCAGACATGGGCTATGCGGATGCTGGCCTGCCGCGTAATATTGCACTCCACTATTTATTAGCGACACAAGGTTTAAGCGAAGAAGACGCGCCTGTGTTGAAAGGAGATAATAGCCACCTTAAAATTGCCGTTCTCAATACAGTAGGGGGCGACACGCAAAAAGCGCACGCAAAAATCTGTGATACACTACGCGAACAGGGCTATGAACCCCATCTTATTACCGACATCGATATCACCGCTGCAAACGACCTTGATGCCCGTGTTCTCTCCCAACACGCAGGCTTTGTGATTGTAAATGATGGAGATTCTCAAACCTCACATGCCTATTGCGATTATCTTGTCTCTGCAATTCTGGATGCAAAGATTGTCAATCCGAGAGATCAACGTAAACCCGTTTTTCTGATTGATATTGACCCCGCGATTTATGATAGCCGCTATCGGCTTGGCTTTGCCAAAATCGCCCCCAACTATGTCTATAAAGTAGTAACGTCCGAAGGGTTGCCCGCAGCTGTAACAAAGTACCTTAAAGGCATTGAAGGTACAATGCATACTGGCGAACCCTTTGATACAAAAGAAATAAAATCTTTTGAAAAACATCAATTGGATCCTGATACCCCCGATAGAGATGCCGTTGCTATTTTGGGCAGCGCAGGCACGAACCAACCAGAAATACGCATTCTTACCGAAGTGCTCACCACCCTGTGTTGTAGCGAAAACCAAGAAACATATTATAATTTAGTAACAGGCATTGGCACAGGGGGCGTGATGGGTGAAGCCGCCAACACCTACGCCGCTGTCAACAGCAATCCTTTAGGCAACATCGGCTATTCCATCGAACGGCTGATTATCACCGAATCAAACGGCGTGCCCAACCCCCATATTGGGCAAGCAACAATCGTCCCCACCATCCACGAACGGCAACTGCAAATTTTTGGCAACAGCGATACGATGTTCTATCTTGCAGGGGGCATTGGCACCGTGGAAGAACTCTCCCTTGATTTACTATTGAAAGAGCGCGGCTCGCTATTCACCGCAGGCAAACCCAGCATCGTCATTGACATCAACGGACAATATTGGTCGAAATGCAAAGACTTAGCAGGGATTACCTATATCAATTTAGACGTACCGACGTTTGAGCAGTTGCTGGATGCAGCCAAAGCAGAAAACCCTCAGCAAGATTTGGAAGAGCATAATGCGATTGCTGCAAATGCCTTGAGAGAAATTTTTACGGAAAAACTCGCCCCTTTTGTAAAAGAACAACTCCCCCTCTCTGCAAAGAACAGCAAACGCTAAATTCGCGGCGAAAGCAGCTTGCAACCTGTCTTTGCGCGCTAGATGAGAGTGAGACGCTGTCATAAATTCGTCACACGCAACGTTTTTCCCGCATTTCTTCAAAAGTTACTAACACTATCAACGTGCAAAAAACGCTTGTTTTTATTACGAAAAAACAAATCACACGG
>JBILKT010000008.1:0-20087 GCA_044376545.1 Alphaproteobacteria bacterium | reverse complement strand
CTTGCTATCTAAAGCTATTCCTATATTTTATCTACTTCCTAATGCAATCGCCCTGGGGGGGGGGTATTTTCTTGGGTGGTGGAGAACGACGGTATACTCGACACCGCCCGCACACCGCCTTCTTCATTTTTATTGGCTTCAATAACGCTTTCTGGGACAACCGCTTCACTGGAGTTGCCTCCAATAACAGTAGTCGCGTCAATGAGCACGGGAGGTGCTGCAACAACAGTTTTTGCAGCTGTAATGGGTGGTTGAGAGGTTGGTGCAGCAACCTCGGCTGTTAGGTCTTCTTCTCTTACAGTGGGTACAACAACAGAGGCAGCAGTATTGATAGGCAGGTCTGGCTCGTTCAGAGGAAGGAGAACCTCCTTATCTTGATTTTTGAGAGTGTGTGCTTCAGCAGTGCTAGGAACAGGTTGTCTTTGAGGAGATTTCGAAATACCCAACAATTTCCCAATCTTATTCACAAACTTACCAAGCAAGCTCTTCAAGGAAAAAAGGTTTTTGCTTTTTTCTTTTGGGGAAGAAACCAACCTCTCTTGTTTTTTAAATTCTTCAAAGCTAAGAAGTGGGGCAGTGTCACTTTCTTCATTAGGATCAGAAAAATCAAGTTCTTTCGCTGAAAAAATCGGTGCTTTCCGTCGCGCAACAGAATCGTCCATTCCCCCTTCCAGCACTTCCGAAGAGTCTTGTGAAAGGGATCTATACGATAATGCACCCGACTCTACCTCAGGCAATCCTGTAGAAGGAGGCACCTGTTCAATTCCATCCAGAGACCAATTCGCTAGTTCTGCTATTTTTTTACTCATCGCTGCCCGCCGCTCAGCAAAATCGTCCATTCCATCTTTCGTCGCTTTCAAAGATTCTTGAAGAGGGGATTGATCAGATGATCCACCAAAAACTACCGAATCGTTCCCTGTTTGCGGTGTATCTGCCATACAAAAGTACCTTGGTAAAAATAAAATTTCTTTCAATATACGCCCCACCATAGCAGGCAAAAAAGAAATTGTCAACGTGCCAAATAATTTTAATCACAATTTAATGTAATTAATTCTGTAAAAATAGTCAGAGCTGCGTAAGCCCTGATAGTATTTCCCCTTTACGAACGCGTAAAATCTTCTAAAGTTGTCCTTACAACATAAATAGACATAAAACTATAAAGCCGCACCAAGCTTTTTGAAGCTAGACCCCGTCATGCGACGGGGTGACAGTTTTTTCCACAGAACGTCACCCCGTCGCATGACGGGGTCTGGAAAGTAAATTTAGCGTCTTGGAGCAGCTTGCATTGAAATGCCTATAATTTTAAAGGACGCACCCATGACGCTTGCTCTAAACCAACCCGCCCCGCAATTTTCGGGCGCAACCGAGGGAAACGGCACGATTTCCCTTGCGGCATTGCGCGGCAGAAACGTGGTGCTGTTTTTTTACCCCAAAGATAACACCTCGGGCTGCACCGTTGAATCCTGCGGCTTTCGCGATGCCTTGCCAGACTTTACCGCTTGCAACACGGTGATTGTAGGCGTGTCGAAAGACTCGGTAAAAAGCCACGACAAATTCAAAAAAGACCATGATTTAAACTTCCCGTTGTTGTCAGACGGTGAGGGCTTGGCGTGTGATGCCTACGGTGTCATCAAAGAAAAAAGCATGTACGGCAAAAAATATCTCGGGATTGAACGCTCCACATTCCTGATTGATGCAAACGGCATCCTCCAGCAAATCTGGCAGCCTGTCACCATTGCAGGGCATGTTCCTGCGGTGCTCCAAGCCGCGCAAGCCCTGCACAACAGCGCACAAGCCGCCTAAATGCCTGTGCCTGTCCTGAACCACTTGGCAATTATCATGGATGGCAACGGGCGATGGGCAAAACAGCGCAAACGCCCCCGCGTTTTTGGGCATCGGGCAGGCGCAAAGGCAGTGCGGGAGGCGATTGAGGGCTGCAAGGAAACAGGCATCCGCTATCTCACGCTCTATAGTTTTTCCACAGAGAATTGGACGCGCCCGCCTGCGGAAGTCCGTGCCTTGATGAATTTGCTCCGCCGCTATTTAAAAAGTGAGGTTGTGGAACTGCACGCGCAAAATATTCGCTTAAGGGTCATTGGCGATAGAACACCGCTTGATACAGATATTCTCTCGCTCATTGAAGCCGCCGAAACCCTCACCAAAGATAACACCAGCCTACAGGTTATTCTGGCGTTGAATTATGGCGGACGGCAAGAATTGGCAACGGCGGCAGCCCAGCTTGCTGCTGCGGTGAGCAAAGGCGACCTCACACTCACAGACATTACCCCGCAAAAAATCACCCAAACACTGCAAACCAACGACATTCCTGATCCCGATGTTATCCTCCGCACCAGCGGCGAGCAACGCCTGAGTAATTTTCTGTTGTGGCAGAGTGCCTATAGTGAACTCATCTTCATCAAAACGCTGTGGCCAGATTTTAATCGCCAGCACATCCATGATGCTGTGGCAGAATTCCAACAACGCGAGCGGCGTTTCGGCGGAATAGTGCCTCAATAATGATTTTTGATTGGTGATTTGCGGTTTTTGCTGCAATCAAGGGGTTTGTGTAGTCCTGCCCTTATAAACTTGCACGCTTGTTTCCCAGACCCCGTCATGCGACGGGGTGACGGTTGTATTGATGAAAGTCGTTCTAGACCCCGTCATGCGACGGGGTGACGAGTTTTTGTACAGAACGTCACCCCGTCTTTATGACGGGGTCTGGGTCTGTGAAAAGAAACGTATCATCTTGCTGCAGGTTTATAGGGTGGTGTTTATGCCCACCAACAATCGCCGATATTATTCCTCCCTATGCCAACCCTCCCCACACTCCGCATTCGCCCCAAAGCCAAGCAGCGCATCCTCTCAGGGATAGCGATGGTAGGGCTTGTGACCGCAACATACTCTTTCGGCCAGCCCTATGTGAATCTCTTGCTGCTGCTCCTCGCCCTATTAGGCGTGTATGAATGGTGTAAGGTGTGCGCCCTGCCAACGCCCTATAGGGTGGGATTATATGTGATAGCAGGGGCGGTGATGAGTATACCGCTGGTGTTGCGATACCCGATGAGCCTTGTCACGGGGGTGATTGCCCTCGCCGTGAGTCTCCTTGCAGGCTTGCCGCTGCTGTTGTTCACGTTGCGCATGCAAGCACTCAAATATAACAAGCTGTGTTGGGCACTGCTGGGCATTGTGTTTTGTGTGATGCCGCCGCTTGCCTTGCAAGTTATTTATAATGTCCAGCCGCAAGCGATTGTCTCGCTGCTGCTGTTGGTATCGTTAGTAGATACGTGGGCGTATATTGTGGGCAAGAATTGGGGCAAACGTCCCATGACGCCTATCCTCAGCCCGCGCAAAACATGGGAGGGGTTTATCGCGGGCGTGCTGCTTGCACCGCTGTTGACCATCGTGTTTGATGCAACAAACTTTGAACGCTTATTGCTCGCCTTGCCGCAAAAATTTTCATTGCCGACTCTGCCGCAGCAATGGGGCTATGCCTTTGGGTGTTACATGGCGTTGGCGATTCTTGCACAGCTGAGTGATTTGTTAGAATCAGCGGTTAAGCGGCACTTCAAAGTAAAGGATATGAGCACCCTCATCCCAGGGCATGGCGGCGTGTTGGATAGAATAGACAGCCTCCTGCTCACCGCCCCCGTTGTTGCCCTGATGACGGTGGTGTCGTACTTAAGCTTTTTGTTTATGGGGTGAGGGGTAAAACCGCATTCCCTTTTTGTATAGGGAAACAAGCATTTTCTTCCTTTGCTTTCTGATCTAATAGGAGTGATAAACTTTATCGTTGATCGTCACCCCGTCTTGGAGCAAAAAACGACGATTAAGCTATAAAAACAATAGGTTGCAAGAAGCATCGTTAACCTGCCACACAATGACTATAACATATGAAATGATAAACCCCACCGCATCTGCTAGTGGGGTTTATGAGGAACTAGTCAAACTAGTCAGTTAGCATGGCAAATAACGTGTCATCTTCTGTGGAGATCACAGAATAATTTCCCGAGCACAACTCATCGAGAATTTCGCTCTCTGAGTACCCTTCGTTTTGAAGGGTTTTGGAGCTTGTGAATCTGACCTGGTGGCAGACCTGTACTCCATTTAAAGTGCGTACAATCGACCTGTTTATCTGATCCTCAATGTAGGATCGTAGAAAAGTGTCTGACATGAAAACCTCAAAAATATATAACGTAAATATCGAGAGGTTATAATTGCAAATGAGCAATATACCTAATATCAAGTTAATATATATATATATTAGTCAAGCATTTTATTTATAATTTTATGGGGCGGGTCGGGTATGACATATACCTGTTACCTGTTGCACATGAAGAATGTGCAACAGGTATATCTCCTTGCCTGTTGCGCGTGTTTCCCGTAAACCCAACGCCATGACTTTTCCCAAAACCGTTACCTTGCTCGGCGCAACAGGCTCTATCGGACAGACAGCAACGGCGTTGTTGTTGCAGCATCAACGCCGTTTTCAAGTTGCCGCTGTGGTGGGTGCGAAGAATGCGGCACAGCTTGCACAGCAAGCAATACAGCTTAAGGCGACAATCGCGGTGGTGGCCGATGAGGCAGCGTATCAAGAGCTAAAAGACTGCCTGTCAGGCACAAGCATAAAAGCGGCGGCAGGGGAAGCAGCAGTGCTGGAAGCAGCAAGCATACCTGCCGACATTATCCTTTCTGCTATTGTCGGAGCGGCGGGATTAAAGCCGACGTTAAAAGCGTTAGAGCAAGGCACGCGGGTTGCGTTGGCAAATAAAGAGTCGCTGGTGTGTGCGGGTGCGGTGTTGTTGGAAACAGCGCGTCAGCACGGCGCGGAAATTCTGCCTGTTGATTCTGAGCACAACGCCATTTTTCAGATTTTCACCGAACCCCAACGGGCAGCGTTAGAGCACATCACGCTTACTGCTTCAGGGGGACCTTTTCGAGAATACACCCGTGAGGCACTGCAAACCGTTACGCCAGAACAGGCAACCAATCATCCCATTTGGGCGATGGGACAAAAAATTTCGGTGGATTCTGCAACCCTGATGAATAAGGGGCTAGAGGTTATCGAGGCATGTTATTTGTTCTCGTTGCCTGAAGACAAGGCGGGCGTGCTGCTGCATCCGCAATCGATTGTGCATGGGTTGGCGCATTATGCGGATGGCTCAGTGCTTGCGCAACTGGGGATGCCCGATATGACCATTCCGATTAGTTATGCGTTGGGCTATCCCGAACGCCTCGCGACCACAGCAAAACGATTAGATTTGAGCGCGATTGGACAGCTGAATTTTCGGGAGGTGGACAATGTGTTGTTCCCCTGCCTGTCGTTGGCACGGCAGGCGTATCGGACAGGCGGCATTGCGCCCACCGTGTTGAATGCCGCGAATGAAATTGCCGTGCAGGCATTTTTGGATAAAAAGATAGCGTTTTTATCAATTGCAAAAATTATTGCGGCTACCCTTGAAACAATCCCCCCTTCTGGTGTATATTGTTTAGACGATGTGTTGCAGGCGGATGCGGATGCGCGGCGTGTGGCAACAGAGAAGGCATTAGGCATTAGGCATTAGGGATTTCTTAAATGGAATGGTTTTTACACTTAGATATTTTCCCGTTTTTGGCGGTGCTGACAACACTCGTGTTTGTCCATGAGTTTGGACATTACATTGTGGCGCGGTGGAATGGCGTGCGGGTGAATGAGTTTTCCATCGGCTTTGGCCCTGAACTGTTCGGGCGCAATGACAAGCACGGCACGCGGTGGAAGCTGTGTCTGATTCCGCTGGGTGGCTTTGTGAAAATGCATGGCGATACGAACGCGGCCAGTGCGCCCATTGGTGAAGTGGACATGCCTGAAGAGGAAAAGAAAGTCGCGTTCCCGTATAAAAAATTGCATCAGCGGGCGATGATTGTGGCGGCTGGCCCTGCCATGAATTTCCTGTTTGCGATTGTGTTAATGGCGGGATTGTTTGCTATAAAAGGCGAGCCATATGCGCCTGCGGTGGTGAGCGAAATTATGGCAGAGAGCGCGGCGGCAAAAGCAGGATTGCAACTCCACGACCGCATTATCAGCATTGATGGTAAAGAGATTGAGCGCTTCTCCCAAGTGCAGCGCATTGCCCGTTTTAGTGCGGGGAAAACGTTATCCTTCGTGATTGAGCGGGGCGGCGCACAACGGCAGGTGTTTGTGACGCTGGGCACCTCCGCCTTGCGCGACGGCAAAGGGGGCGGTGCGAAAATCGGCCTTATTGGTATTAAATCTAAAGAAATTGAAACGCGGTATTTGAAGCCTGTTGCTGCTGTGGAACGTGCATTCACGCAAACATACGAGATGAGTGTGGATACATTCCGTTCTCTTTATGAAATTGCCTCAGGGCAACGGTCGTTCAAAGAAATGGGTGGGCCTGTGAAAATCGCGCAAGTCTCAGGCGAGGTGGCGCATACGACGTTGGCAGCGTTCCTCATGTTTATCGCCATGCTGTCTGTGAATTTAGGCTTGGTGAATTTACTGCCCGTGCCAGCGTTAGATGGCGGGCATCTCTTGTATTATGCTTATGAAGCCATTTTCCGCAAACCGCTCAGCCCGCGCCTCCAAGAAGCAGGGGCGGTGTTGGGCGTTGGCATGGTGATGCTGCTGGTGGTGGTGGTGACGTGGAATGATTTAGCGCAGTATTTTCGGTAAGGTAACTGCCTAGCTACAGTCATCTTCTGATCCTCAAGGGACTAGCCATGAGGCACGAGGGACTAGTACCTCTTCCATGAACTAACGTAGTGGTTCCATGGACGGGGTACTAGGCGCTTGCAATTGGTTTTGTTCTTTGGTAAGGTCAAGAGGCATCTGTATGGTTTGGTTTGTATAGATAGATATAGTCTGCAAAAACATAATAATAAGAAAGACGAGCCTCATGCGCATTTTTAAATCCTTCAGTGTATTTGCACTATGTGTAGTAGGAGCAACGGCAATATCAGCGCACGCCAAGCCAAAGCAAGCAGATGCCGTCACGCTGGTGAATAGCACAGCACTTGCGGAAACATTGCGGGATATTCGTATTGAGGGAAATCAGCGCATTGACCCAGAGACAGTGCGGAGTTATATCCCGCTTGCAACAGGGCAGGTACTCACCCAAGATAAAATTGATGGGACGATTAAAGCCCTGTATGCCACAGGACTGTTTGCGGATGTAAAACTTGTAGAACAAGGGCAACGCCTTGTGGTGCAGGTGAAAGAAAACCCGCTCATTAACACAATTACCTTTGAAGGCAACAAGGCCTATAAAGACGATGCGCTAAAAGCTGAAATGCAGCTTCGCCCCCGTGCGGTGTATACGCGCAGCAAAGTGCAGGAAGATACGCAGCGGTTGCAAGAACTCTATCGCCGTAGTGGCAGATTTGCTGCGGAAGTTGAGCCGAAAATTGTGCCGCTTGACCAAAATCGCGTAAATTTGGTGTATGAAATCACCGAAGGCGAAAAAACTTTTGTGCAACGCATTACTTTTGTGAACAACGCGGCGTTTGATGACGGTGCCCTACGCACAGTGATTCGCACAAAGGAAAAAGCGTGGTATCGCTTGTTAACCAGTGATGATACCTACGATCAAGACCGTCTTGCCTACGATGAAGAATTATTGCGTCAGCACTACCTTGAAAATGGCTTTCTTGATTTTAAAGTTGTTTCACGCGTAGCAGAGCTTTCTCCCGATAAAAAGGGATTCTTCATCACGTTTAAAGTGGAAGAAGGCAAGCAATATACTCTTGGTGCGGTGACTATTGCATCAACCTTGAAAAACGTCAATGGCGCGGATTTACAGGAGTTTGTGACCGTAAAGCCAGAAGATGTGTTCAACATGAAGCGTGTGCAAAACATTGTTGATAGCTTGACCGAACAGCTGGGCAACAGAGGGTATGCGTTTGTGGATGTACGCCCTGATATTCAACGCCGTGACGGCGCACAAGCGGCAGACGGGAATCTTTTGGTGGATTTGATCTTTCGGATCAAAGAAGCCCCAAAAGTCTATGTTGAGCGCATTAATATCACGGGTAACGTGCGGACAGAAGACCATGTGATTCGTCGCGAGTTTAAATTGGTAGAAGGCGATGCGTTCAACACCGCGCGTTTGCAAGAGTCTGAACGTAACTTGAAAAATTTAGGGTTCTTTGAAAAAAGCGATGTGAAAGTGAATCAGGGTAGCTCGCCTGACAAAACCATCATTGATGTGAACGTGCTGGAGCAATCGACAGGGGAATTGTCGTTCGGGGCGGGTTTCTCTTCCGCAGAATCGCTATTAGGGGATGTGCGTCTGCGCGAACGCAACTTCCTTGGGCGCGGGCAAGATGTGAAAATATCTGCAACGCTATCCGGTCGTCGGCGTGAGTTTGATGTAGGATATACCGAGCCGTATTTTTTAGGACGCAAGGTTTCTGCGGGGCTTGATTTGTTTAATGCCACAACAGACTATCAGCAGTCCAGCTCGTACGACGAGCAACGCACAGGAGGCGCCGTTACTTTTGGGTTCCCCATTTCTGAATATTTAACGGAAAGTGTGAGTTACGGACTCAAGACTGTCAAGATTAGTAATGTTTCGAACACAGCATCCTCTTACATTAGGGAACAAAAAGGCACGGCAACCACCTCTTCTGTGGGGCAAGAACTCCTCTATGACAGACGAGATAATCGTATAGAGCCAAGCCGTGGATACTACGTACGCCTGAGCAACGACTTTGCGGGTGTGGGGGGGGATGTGAATTATTTGCGGACACGCCTTGGCACAGGCTATTACATTCCGTTAGCGGAAGAAGATTGGGTGTTGAGTATGCGCGCTGAAACAGGCTATATCTTTGGAATTGGCGAAGACGTGCGGATTAACGACCGTTTCTTTGTGGGCGGCAATTCGTTGCGGGGGTTCAAAATCGGCGGGATTGGTCCGCGTGACTTGAACACACGGGATGCCTTGGGCGGCAATCGCTTTACCACAGCGAGCACAGAGGTGCGCTTTCCGTTGGGATTGCCGAGTGAATTAGGGTTGTCAGGACGGACATTTGCGGATGCAGGGACACTTTCATCGCTGGATAAAACAGGGGCTGGTATTGCTGATGAAGCAGATTTCCGTGCCTCTTTAGGGGTGGGCTTATCGTGGAGCTCTCCTTTTGGTCCTGTAAAACTTGACTTTGGTCAGGCAGTGCTTAAAAAGAGTTATGATGAAAAAGAAATTTTTCGTTTTAGCTTTGGGACGCAGTTTTAGAACTATGCAGAGCATAACTATTCCTATCGCGCGTAAAGACTTCCCAAGAATTTTTTGCAAGCGGTGGAGTATCTGCGGCGTTTGAGCGTTTTATCGTAATTTCTTCCGTTGCGATTAGTATTGAGTATAACAAAAAAAATCAGGAGCACTATCATTATGCGTTTTTTCTCTTCTATGCTCGTATTGGGCTTATTAATGACAGCAGCCGTGCAAGCGCCTGCACAGGCAGCAACCCAAGACTGGGGTGCTAAGGACGTTGTTCGTCAGAGCGTTGGTATCGTGGATATTCAAGCCCTTTTGCGCGACTCTAAGGCAGGCAAGTCTATCCAAAAACAAATGGAAACCTTGCAAAAAACCTTCAAAGAAGACGTATCTGCGCAAGAAAAAAGTCTGCGGACAGCCGATGAGCAGCTAGGTCGCCAGCGCACTGTGCTATCACAAGAAGCGTTCGAGAAAAAGCGCATTGAATTTCAGAAAGAAATCGCCGAAGCGCAAGGAAAAGTGCAAGAAAAAAAGCGAGTGTTAGATACAGCGTTTGGGAAAGCAGTAGAGAAAGTACAAAGCAAGGCCGTGCAAATCATTGCGAAAGTTGCCGAAAAAAGAAAGCTCCTGCTTGTTATCCCGCGTAATCAGGTAATTTTGGCAGAAAATTCTATGGATTTGACGCAAGAAGTGATGGCTGAGCTTGATAAAGATCTCAGCTCAGTGAAAGTCGTGCTAGAAAAAAGCGCGGCTGAGTAGGTGCGCGTTTTGGTTCGCAAGATTTTTTCTAATCTTCAGATGCGATCGATATAAAAGAAAAAAAAGGGGAGCAAGCGTCTCCCCTTTTTTGCGTGTATAGACATCACCCCATAAATCTGTATCTTTTCAGCAATTCACGCAAAGTCAATGAGCACCAAGAGAGACGCAGGGCTGTTCATTTCAAAACAAAATCACTTAAATTAAGTCTGGATCACCAGCGTCCCACGGCGCAAACGCTTGCGCGGCGAGTCGCTGGTATCCAGAAATCTTTCAGGAACTTAAGTGGATTGGTATCAGCTCACCCCTCCGAAGAACTTGGCTATAGCCTCCGCAGAAGTGCTGCTCGCGGCCTTATTTTCGTCATGGATTTTCTGGTGCAATTCTTTACGCAACACCCGCGCCTCTTTAGGAAAAGTAATCCCTAACTTCACCGTTTTGCCTTTTATTTCAGTGATTTGCACTTCAATAGCGTCGTTAATGACGATGCTTTCGCCAATTTTTCGGGTAAGGTAGAGCATAAAAACCTACATGGTCATTTTCAGGACTTACGCAGGTGAAGGATTTTTTGATGATTTCAAGGCAAAAAATTGCGAAAAAGCGGAGTTTACTAAGGGTAAATGAGCATTTTGAGAAATTTTTTAACGATGAAAGCGCAAAAAAGACGAGTATTGCGTAAGTCCTGATTTTGTATACCGCTTGCACTTGAGGGCTTGTCGCGAAAATAACGTATGAGTTTAAAACCGAAGTTTCAAGAAAAGCTCTAATGATTTGCAAAAAAAATCTTGCGAACGGTAAGGCCTGCTTGGTGTTTGCGGAGCGGGGCTTAGAGCTTGTCCCGAAACGAACGCACAAGTTTAAAATTGATCTTTTTGGCTGCAAAATCACTCCAAAATAGGGAAAATACTCCCATATACCCCGCTATTTTGGAGTGATGAGAATTCCACCTAAGCTAATCACTGTGCCCTTCGGGCTTGTGTTTAGCAAGGTTCATTGGCTTGCGCGTGAAAAAGCGATGCTTTTTCCCTGCTCGCTGCGCAAAAATCTCAACTTTCTCCTCGTACGTTAGTTTCGGGACAAGCTCTTAACAGGCGCAAAACTCCGGCGATGATGCTCCGTAATGCCAAATTTTTGTAAAGCAGCGCGGTGTTGTGCGGTGGGGTATCCCGCATTGTCTGCCCAACCATAATGGGGATGCATTGCATGAAGAGTTTGCATCAGAGCATCACGATAGACTTTGGCAACAATGCTGGCGGCGGCAATCGAACAGCTTTTATCATCCCCTTTGACAACAGTAATAGTTTTGCAGGGTAGAACAGGGGCTTTGTTGCCGTCAATCAGTACCACATCAGGGGGGATTGCAAGTCCCGCCACGGCACGTTGCATGGCAAGTAAACTGGCTTGCAAAATGTTTAGCGCGTCTATTTCAAAAACACTGGCCTCAGCAATCGAGACAATCGCGGTAGCATGGAGTTCTGCTGCAAGGGCAACGCGCTTGGCATGACTGAGCTTTTTAGAATCGCGTACGTGTAGGGCAACAGGCAATGTAGGGTCAAGAATCACGGCTGCTGCCACAACACAGCCTGCAAAGGGGCCTCTGCCCACTTCGTCAACGCCAGCGATGATACCTGCGTATTGTTGTTCAAGAGAGAAATCGGGCATAAGATGATATGTAGTTGCATTTTTGCCAATAGGCTATAGTATTTCGCACTACGATAGGATTTTTGTATGCTCGCTGCCCTTGCCACCCAACCTGCAACTCGCTTTTCTTTCACAGCAGAACGCAATCTGTTTTTGAAAGCGTTGCTGCACACACAAAACATTGTCGAGCGGCGCAATACCGTGCCGATTTTGGCGAACGTATTGGTGAAAAATAGCGGCGGGTTGTTGTCGCTCACCGCGACGGATATGGATTTGGATATTGTGGAGGGCGTGCCGTCTGTGGAATGCAGTGATGGTGCAACCACCCTTCCCGTGCACATGCTGTGCGATATTGTGCGTAAGCTGCCTGATGGGTCGCAAATCACCCTTAAATCAGATGGAGACAGAGCAGAATTAGTCTGTGGACGATCGCAATTCACCTTGCCGTGTTTGCCTGTAGAAGATTTTCCCGTCATTGGACAGGGCAACTTGCCGCATAGCTTCTCTATGCCTGTTGCGGATTTAAAAGAGCTGATTGACCACACTAAATTCGCGATGTCGACCGAGGAAACCCGCTATTTCCTCAACGGCTTGTTTTTCCATGTTGCCGTGGATGGTGAATCGCAAGAAAATGTGTTGCGGATTGTGGCGACTGATGGTCACCGCCTCGCGCAAGCACAAGTTCCTTTGCCTGAAGGCGCCGCAGAGATACCTGCGGTAATTATCCCGCGTAAAACCGTTGTTGAATTGCGGAAGTTGCTTGATGAAGTGAATGAGCCGATTACCATTGGTCTTTCACAAAATAAAATTTCGTTCGCGTTTAGCGGTGTGCGCTTAACCTCTAAGCTGATTGACGGCACGTTCCCTGATTATAAAAAAGTCATCCCGCAAAATAACGATAAAATTCTTACCGTGAACACCAAGGCGTTTGCGGAAGCGGTGGACAGGGTTGCGACTATCTCAACCGATAAAATTCGTGCGATTAAACTGCACATCACCAGCAGTCAAATTACACTGACGGCGGCAGGGGCAGACAGTGGCCGTGCCCAAGAAGAGCTGGAAACGGTATATGGCGGACAAACGCTGGAAATCGGCTTTAACTCACGCTATTTGTTGGATATCATCGCGCAAATTCAGACAGAACGCACGTCACTCGCTTTATCGGATGTGGCCGCTCCCACCATCGTGACCGAGCCAAACAGCACTGATGCGTTGTATGTTATTATGCCGATGCGGGTTTAGAGCTTGTCCCGAAACTAACGCATAAGTTTAAAATGATCTTTTTGGCTGCAAAACCACCCCAAAATAGGGAAAATACCCCAGTATACCCCGCTATTTTGGAGTGATGACAATTCCACCTAAGCTAATCACTGTGCCCTTCGGGCTTGTGTTTAGCAAGGCTCATTGGCTTGCGCGTGAAAAAGCGATGCTTTTTCCCTGCTCGCTGCGCAAAAATCTCAACTTTCTCCTCGTACGTTAGTTTCGGGACAAGCTCTTAGAAACTTAAGCGGATTGGTATCATTATCAGTTTTATGGACCATCCTGTTGATAAGGCGTCTCTTTATGCTCGTGAGTCTTTCGCTGTGCTGTCCGCACTTTGGACAAAAAGTGCGTGGCAAGAAAAACATCACTATAGCTTTTCATGGTTGGGCGTGCCGATTATCCAGCTGCCGCACGATATGCTCCGCCTCCAAGAGTGTATTACCCGCCTGAAGCCTGATGTTATTATTGAAACGGGCGTTGCCTACGGTGGCTCTTTATTGTTTTACGCCACGTTGTGCGAAGCATTGGGGCAGGGGCAGATTATCGGCATAGAGCAGAAACCCCGTGCAGAACTCTATCCCAATCTCGCTGCCTATCCTGCACTGGCAAAGCGCATTACGGTTGTTGAAGGCAGTTCTGTAGCCCCTGAAACTGTTGCAAAAGTTCAGCAGGTTGTTGACGCAACCGCCGCAAAGACCATTCTTGTAATCCTTGATGCGGCGCATACTAAGGCGCATGTGCTCGCAGAACTAGAACTTTACGCGCCGTTTGTCTCACAGGGCAGTTATATGCTGGTGGCAGATACCTGCTTTGCAGAAATGTTTGACACCCCCCGTGGCAAAGCGCGTTGGCAAACGGATAATCCCCTCGCCGCAGTAACGGAATTTTTGCATATCCATCCCGAGTTTGTGGCAGAGGAAGATAGAGCCGAACCGAGCCATTTTAAGGGGGGCTGGTTGCGACGGGTGGCTGTATAACAAAAATGTTGTACGGAACAAAACCGTATGATATATTGGGAGCAGTAATCAGAAGGAATAGCGCAATGCAGCACATAAGCCATGAAGCTCCAAGAATAGGCAGGATTGAGTTGCGGGCAAGCGACTATGAAAAGGCGATTTTATCCCGTGCCGCCTCGCTTGAGCATCTTGATTTAACCAGTTTTATTGTGCGTACGGCCGTTCCTGTGGCGCAAAAAATCATTGAGCAAGCAGAACGCCTTGCGCTCTCTGAACGCGACAGCTTGAAGGTTTTAGACCTTTTGGAGAATCCGCCCCGCCCCAATCAACGCTTGGTGGAGGCGGCGCGTTTAGTGCAACAAACGCGTACCACACCACAATGATAGCCTCTTTCTTATGGCATGAAGAGCCAATAGCCGCGTCTCACAACCGCAAAACATTTGATTGTGGAGAGCCTGCCCTCAATGAGTATCTGCAACGCTATGCCCGCCAAAACCACGAATCAGGCGGTGCAAAAACGTTTGTTGCCGTTGCAGACGATGCTCCGTTAAAAGTGTTGGGGTATTACAGCCTAAGCCCTGCCTCGTTGGATTATGCCAAAACACCTACTTTAGGTTCTGTTGAGATTCTAGATATTTTGAGGCGAAAATGTCAGTATTTCGAGAACCGCAACGCAAATGTACTTAGCTGTACATGCGGAGCGGAAGCGCAGAAAACTGACATTTGCAGACCAAAAGATGACGAATCTCTACAGAACCTAGTGCGGCGCGGATTAGGACGCTATGACGTGCCTATTTTTAGGCTAGGACGCTTAGCCGTTGATAAGACCCTGCAAGGGCAGAAATTTGGTAGCAGATTATTATTTTGTGCGCTTGAGCGGTGCTTTTTGGTGGCGCAAGAGGTAGGTGGGGTGGCGTTATTGATTGATGCAAAACACGCAAAAGCCGCTGCATGGTATCAGATATTCGGTGCTGTACCGTTGGAAGACAACCCTTTACAACTCGTCATCCCTTTGTCCACGGTATCGTCGCTGATTAATAAATAAGGCTTAACCATGCGCGACTTCCTCGTCTCCCTTGTCAACAAAGCCAAGAAGCGCGGTACTCTGACGCATTTTTTGCGCTATTTGCCGCCGTATTATGGGCGGGTTCGTGCTATTCAAAAAGAAATGCGTGCAGCAAAAAATCCTGAAGGACGGCGGTTTTTACAAGAAGAATTATTGGCACGAACGCTACGGTATGCGCGGCAGACAGGCTATGGACGCAACAAGGCGCGTGCGTTGTCTGCTTATCCTGTATTGGATAAAGACCTGTTGCGGGCAAACCCCGAAGACTTCATCCGCAAAACGTGGCTATCTGTACCCGCTGCGACAAGCGGTTCTAGTGGCGTGCCCTTAAAACTCAAGCGTTCCTTGGAAAACATTGCGGCAGAGCAAGCGTTTCTCGATAGTCTTTTGCCTGAAGGCATATCGTTCAAAACCGCAAAAATAGCCGTGTTGCGCGGTGATTTTGTGAAAAGCCCGAACGATGCAACGCCGCCGTTTGGCAGCTATCGGGATGCAAAGTATCTGACGCTCTCTTTTCCGCATCTGAATAAGCAGAATCTTGCGTGGTTTGTCGAGGCATTGCAGGCCTTTCAACCCGATGTGTTGTGGGTGTATCCAACAGCGGCAGACCTGCTCGCCTCGCTATGTTTAGACGCAGGGATAACCATCCCGATAAAAACCGTGCTGAGTTCCTCAGAAATGCTGTCTCCTGAGGCTTTTACGCGTTTAGAAAAAGCGTTCTTGGCAACAGTGGTAGATTATTATGGTCAGGCAGAGCGCGTGTGCCTCAGCTATCAAACAAAGCCCGATGAAGCATGGTTTGAGCCAGCTTATGGGCTTGTTGAATTAACGCCGCTTGCGGAGGTGACGCAAACGGGTTTTATCACCGCTAGCGTTGTTGCCACAGGCTTTTGGAACAGTGTGATGCCGCTGGTGCGCTATACAACAGGGGATAAAATTTTGTACCCTGATAGGTACACTGCACAAGACGTTGCGCTGATACCCTTAGGATTAAAGCCTTTCACCCGCATTTTGGGGCGCGAGAGCGAATATCTTCTCACGCCAGAAGGCGCGAAAATCCAAGCGCTCAACAATATTCCGCGTGAAGTGGATCACCTTCGCCAAGTACAATTCATTCAGCATTCTTTGCAAAGCGTTGAAATCCGCGTGTTGGCAACCGAAAATTTCGTAACGATTGATAAAGAAAAATTGTTGTATAATGCCCGTCTGAAAATCCCTGAAAGCATCACGTTGACGCTTACAACCGATGTGCCGTTAGAGCAAACGGTGCAGCACAAAACCCCATTTGTTATTCGCCATATCCCATGAGTTTTTTAGCATCGCTATTCGATAACAAATCTGAAAAAAAGGCGTTCACGCCCTGTTTGCCTTCGGGACAGCGTATTTATGCGGTGGGGGATATTCACGGGCGGCTCGATTTATTGCAGCAGTTACACGTGCTTATTTCAGCGGACTATGATGCCTCAGGCTCTGTAGCAATCCCTATATTAATACATTTAGGAGATTACATTGACAGAGGCACAAAAACGAAAGAAACAATCGATTATTTGCTTTCCGACCCCCTGCCAATTTTTTGGAAAATCAACCTCAAGGGCAATCACGAAGCGGCGTTGCTCACTTTTCAAGATGACCCTGAGATTGCCGACCTATGGCTGAAGTTTGGCGGGCAGGCAACTTTACAAAGCTATGGTATTATTCCCCCAAGCTTACCGCTTACACCAGAGGCAACAACCGCGTTGCATAAGGCGATGCAACAGCATATTCCTATGGCGCACTTTGTATTTTTCAACGGCTTGAAAACATTCCATGAGGCAGGCGATTATTTGTTTGTCCATGCGGGTGTTGACCCCGATGCGCCGCACGAGCGCGAGGAAGAGATTTTGTTGTGGATTCGCGAGCCGTTTTTACGGGCGAAAGACCATCATGGCAAAGTGGTGGTGCATGGCCATTCGATTCATGCAGACCCACAGCTTTTGCCGAATCGTATTGGGATTGACACGGGTGCCTACGCAACGGATAGGCTTACGGCAGTTGTCTTAGAAGGCGAGCAGCAATATTTTTTACAGACATAATAAGGGTTCGTCTCCGCAACAGGGGTATACCATAACCCTTTTTTAAGTCTTTGTTTGCATAATTATATCCATTCGCTTAGATCTTGTCCCGAAACTAACGCATGAGTTTAAAACCGATCTTTTTGGCTGCAAAATCACCCCAAAATAGGGAAAATACCCCAGTATATCCCGCTATTTTGGAGTGATTTTTCGCGCAAAAATCTCAACTTTCTCCTCATGCGTTAGTTTCGGGACAAGCTCTTAAATTTAGCACTTACGCGAAACGATGACTCCGTGTATCATCCCCCTCCCCCACCTTCGCGAGGATAAACCCCAGCTGGTCCATTTTCCTTTGGGTTTCAAAGATGATTGGTATTATTTTGTATGAGCCGCGCGTCACATAAACTCCACATATTAAAACGCCTGCTGCAACAATGCGGCGCGTTTTTCAACAGCAAAAGCGGCTTTGGGATGATTGAAACCGCACTGGTGCTCCCCCTATTTTTAGGGATTACATTTGCTGTCATCGATTATGGGATGATGATGAGCAATCGGAGTTCGACCGCAGGGATTATGAGCAGTTTAACACGCACGATACAGGATAATCCTACCATTGCTGCGGAGACTTTGAACAAGCTGGTTGTGAATGCGGGGGGCGGGAGTGTTAATTTTATCGCAGCAGGCAACTGTTTTTGTGCGAAGTCATTTGCCCTTCAAGCAACAGCGCAAGAATTTGTGAATGGGGCGGGGTGTGCTGATATCGCATGCAGCAGCCAATGGCGCAATACGGGGGGTGTTGTGCCCCGATACATCGGGGTGCGGGGACAGGTGACCTATAAATTCATTACCCCCGTCAATAAAATTTTTCTGGGGCAAGACACAAAAGTCATAAAGTTTGGGCAAGTTGTGCCTGTGGGCATTACTATTTGTCCTGAAGGGCAGGCGTTGACAAGTGCGGGGGTTTGTGCTGCCTCAACAATAACGTGTGGCGCGGGGCAATTTCTTAACTCCAGTGGCACGTGCTCGTCTGCTGTTCCCGTTTGTAATAGTGTGGGGAAAGCTTTGCAATTTGATGGCACGAATTGGCGTTGTGTGGTGACCGCGCGATCAGGTGACCAATATACCGTTAATGATGATGGCAGTTGCAGGTATGGCAATCCTTATGAAGCAAACGCCTGCAGATGTTCTGCCTCTTACCGTGCTTTAGAAACAGCCGCTTTTTCTAATCCCTTTTGCCTAGGCGGTTTTTACAGCGATGGTGTTCGCGTAGCCAACTGTGGTGTCAAGACATATCAGTGCATCCCGAATTAAATATTCGTAACCAGTTGCTTATACCAATCCGCTTAGAGCTTGTCCCGAAACTAACGCACAAGTTTAAAATTGATCTTTTTGGCTGCAAAATCACTCCAAAATAGGGAAAATACCCCGTATACCCCGTATACCCCGCTATTTTGGAGTGATGACAATTCCACCTAAGCTAATCACTGTGCCCTTCGGGCTTGTGTTTAGCAAGGTTCATTGGCTTGCGCGTGAAAAAGCGATGCTTTTTCCCTGCTCGCTGCGCAAAAATCTCAACTTTCTCCTTGTACGTTAGTTTCGGGACAAGCTCTTAGACATCCGAAGAATTTCTGGACCCAGCCGCGCAGGCGCTTGCGCAGTGGGAGGCTGGTCCATTTTTCCTTTGGGTTTCAAAGAGGGTTGGTATAAGAAGGCAACACATTCACCATACTCTACCAAGAGTGAAAATCCTACCAACAAGAGACATTTTCTATGTTTTCTCTCCAACAACTTAAAGATTTTGTGCTTGGCAAGCCACGCGATCCCTTAAGCCGCGATACGCGCCATAGTGTGACACTCATTGCGTTTTTGGCATGGATTGGCCTGGGGGCAGATGGCTTGTCCTCTTCTAACTATGGTCCCGAATTGGCGTTTCTGGCGTTGGGGGAGCATACCTCGCTCGCCATTTATTTAGGGCTGGCAACGGCGTTTACAGTGTTTGTTATCTCAATAGCCTACACCCAAGTGATTGAGCTGTTTCCTAATGGTGGCGGGGGGTATCAAATCGCCTCAACATTGTTGGGGAAACGTGCGGGATTGCTGTCTGGTTCTGCGCTGATTATCGATTATGTGCTGACTATCGCCATTTCTGTGGCAAGTGGTATGGACGCGCTGATGAGCGTTCTCCCGCAGGGCTTGTCGCAATTTAGTTTGTATCTCTCGTTGCTGGTGGTGGTGCTGCTGGTGTTCTTGAATTTGCGGGGCATGAAAGAGTCCATCAAAATTCTGATGCCGATTTTCTTAGGGTTTGTGTTCACCCACGTGGGGCTGATTTTGGCAGGGATTTTCACCCATGCCGAGGGCTTAACGCATTTGCTCTCGAATGCGGTGGCTGATACAAATGCAACGGCGGATAGTGCAGGATTGTTTTTTGTCATTGCCATTTTGCTCAAAGCGTTTTCCATGGGGGGCGGCACGTATACGGGGCTGGAAGCCGTTTCCAATAACGTGAATACCTTGGCAGAACCCAAAGTGAAAACAGGCAAACTCACCATGTTCTTTGTGGCGGTTTCTTTGGCGTTTATGGCAACAGGCATTATTATTATTTACCTGTTGTGGGATGTGCGCCCTGTTGCAGGTCAAACACTGAACGCGACCGTGTTTTATAAAATTACCGAACACTGGCAGGTGGGAGGTATTGCGCTGTCTTCCATCATCGTGCCCATCAGTTTATTATTTGCCACAGGGCTGTTGTTTGTGGCCGCAAACACAGGGTTTTTAGCAGGCCCTACGGTGTTAGCCAACATGGCGACAGACAAATGGATGCCGCATTCTTTTGCCTCGCTCTCTAGTCGTCTTGTCACCAAAAATGGCGTGGTGATTATGGGCGGGGCGGCCATTGCCGCGCTTGTTTTCACAGGGGGGCAGGTTGATATTCTGGTGGTGCTCTATAGCATTAACGTGTTCATCACCTTTACGCTCTCCATGCTGGGATTGTGTCGGTATTGGATAATTAATCGCGCTAGTAAGCCGCAATGGCTGCGGAAACTGAGTGTGGCACTGGTGGGCTTTGTTGTTTGTTGCAGCATCTTGATTGTGACAATAATCGAGAAATTTGCGACTGGCGGCTGGCTCACCATGCTGGTGA
>JBILKT010000088.1:0-7158 GCA_044376545.1 Alphaproteobacteria bacterium | reverse complement strand
AATGCAGGCTTTAATCTGCTCTGGTGTCAAATCTGTTTTTACATCCGCAACAATGCCGCGCTCTTTAAAAATTTCAATGGCGCGCGGGCTGAGTTTATCAGAAATTAAAACTTTGGGGGGGGTCATGTCTAGTGTCTCGCTTTATGCTATAAGAATAGCCATGGTCATATAAAGTTATCGAGCATAAGTCAAACGACCTGTGTAAATTTTAGTAACTATACCGCTCGCATCTGAGAGCTTGTCCCGAAACTAACGTGTAAGGAGAAAGTTGAGATTTTTGAGCGAAAAATCCCCCCAAAATAGCGGGATATACTGGGGTATTTTCCCTATTTTGGGGGGATTTTGCAGCCAAAAAGATCAATTTTAAACTTGCACGTTAGTTTCGGGACAAGCTCTGAAGATCTGCAAATAAATCTTGCGAGCGGTAAAGCCCGCGCGGCGCTTGAGCGAAACGTTGCACATTCTTCCTGTGCAACAGGTATAGAGACATCCCCTATAAATCGAATTTGTTTTCCAGACCCCGTTATAAAAACGGGTATAAAAACGGGGTGACGTTGGTACAGATGAAAGTGTTTTTAGACCCCGTCATGAAGACGGGGTGACGCTCCGTTACAAAGTCCGTCACCCCGTTTTTATAACGGGGTCTGGAATTTTTTACGGTAACACGATAAACAACACGATAAACAACATTGCATAAACAGAAAAAATATTGTAATATAATAAACAGTATTATTTTTTTTGTGGGCAAAACAATATGGATAAACAGATTTATTTTGATGCTGATAACATACCTTCTCTGAAGCCAGAGGAAGAACACAAATTTTCAAGGCACGGAAGCTCTTCTTTTTTCAAGATTGAATTTGAAGATGGGATCGAAGTTTTTTGTGATCATAATAAGCTTAGCTTGTTTTTTGATGATGGAATACCTAGTTTTTCAGCGGAGTTTATGGATTTAGTGCGTACAAAAACGCCAATATCATCAGAATATGTAGGGGTGAGAGATTCATGGCATCATGACCCAGAACAATTTAATGAGAGGATTGCTCCTTTGAGCCCGCCATATAGTGATGGCATTTATCCTCAATTTTTTGAAGAAACAGCACGACGCGGTCTTTATTATCTTTCCCCTGAAGTGATGCAACTAGCCGAGCGTCATGCAAAAGATAACAATCTTTCTATCCCAGACAATTCTATAGATCTAAGAGACCGTGACACGTTTCTTATCAATCATTTGATTGAGATGGAGAAAGATACACAACTCAAAGCACAGATTGTAGCAACGATGCGAGAAGGAATTGAAGATTTTGCTACCAAGCTTCTGTCCTACACAAATAGTGTCGATATTATTAAAGAAAGGGATTTTGGCGACACCACCATGTCTTGGCGAGGAGGCGTTACGTCCTTTGCAAGACAACTCCGTGATAGTAATGGAGTAAAAATACCATCGTTTAAAGAGACTCTTGCACGAGAGCCGAGACCAAGCGTGACGCAAAATATTCAATTTATGATACCCCTTAGCGGCGCAAAGGCAAAGCAAGCATTTGAGGAAGAACGCGCCATCGCTGCCCAAGTAAAAACGCAGCAAGCACTTGAACAGGCAACGCGGGGAATTATTGCGGAGATTGCGAAAGACTTTTCTGAGAAAGTTCGTATTTCGTCAACAGAAGAGGCAATACAACCATTGGGTATTTGTTACGGAAAAGAAGATTTTTGGAAAAAGAATACGTCACCGATTGTGAGTATTGTATATGCTGATCCGAGAATGCCGGACGTACATGAGTCTAAACAAGAAGCTGTTTTTGAACAAGCCACAGGCAGGAATCTTGAACGCTTGGGTGAACAAGGCCTCCCTATACTCCAACAGAAAAATGTTATCTACATACAAGCAACACAGGAATTAGAAGATAATATGGGGATTCGCCAGTTTGCGGAACATATTGGCGGTGCTGATAAAGAAACGATTGAAGCATTGGAAAGAAAATTAGTAAATGCTGGTATTGAGATACGGGAATCTGTCCAGCTCAATCTTTTTGGCTTGATTCGCGAGGGAAATTCGCTATCACGCTGATATTTTCCTCCTCACCCACTCCCGCACTTCTTTCTGCGTCATCAGCGTACCCCCTACAATTAACAGCGTGGCGATACCCATCCGCATGTTGATCGGTTCATGCAGCATCACTGCGCTTATCCATAACTCAGGTATATTTCGTATATTTTCTCGCTAAGTCAGCGGGGTGCGTTATTTTTTCTAACGCCTCCACGACACCTTTTGCAAATTCCAAAATATGGCGTATAACGCCCCTCATGGAAGCCTATTCTTTTAACATCACCGATGGTATTGCGATTGCCATTGTGCTTGCCTCTGCGCTGTTTGCGCTGATACGCGGGCTTGTCTCGGAAGTATTGGGGATTTTTAGCTGGGCACTGGCGGTTTTTGTGACACTCTATGTGCAAGAACACACCTATCCCTTTTGGGCGAAAACTATCAGTAGCGAGATTATGGCGCGGATTGTTTCTTACGCCAGCGTTTTCATTCTCACGCTGGTTGTGGGGCATGTTATCACCTATCGCATCGCAGCGACGGTGGATGATAGCCCTTTAGGCTCGCTGGATAACACCCTCGGGTTTATTTTCGGATTGCTGCGCGGCGGGGTGATTATCAGCCTATTTTACATGTTGGTGGCAAACTTTACTGTGGATGCGAAAGGCAAGGAAAACTTGCCTGTTTGGCTTGAAACGGCGAAATCAAAGCCCATAATGAAAGAGGGGGCAAAAATTATTGTCTCGCTGTTGCCAGCAGACATGCAAACAGCCACAGAGAAATCTCTCGCGTTAAAAGAGAACAAAGATGCTCTCAAAAAATCATTGCGCGACAAAGGAGAAGTGCTTAAAGAGCTGCAGGATACGGGGCAAAACAAAGGCAAAGAGCGCGTAAAAACACCTGATACCAAACCTGATACCAAAAAGGACGCGGATAATCCTGATATCGATGCAAGCTATGGCAACAAAGAACGCCAAAGCCTTGACCATTTAATTGAAAGTGTACAATGACCTCTTTTTGTAACGTTGCCACTAATCCGTTTGATGACGACAAACTCCGTGAAGAATGTGGCGTTTTTGGGATATTTGGAGCGCATACGGCGGCAGCACACACAGCATTAGGACTGCACGCCCTGCAACATCGGGGGCAGGAAGCAGCTGGCATTGTAACTGTCCATAACGGCCAATTTCATGCCCATCGCGCCTTAGGGTTGGTGGGCGATGCGTTTGCTTCAAACGAGGTGATGCAGGGCTTAGTCGGCGATATTGCCATTGGCCACGTGCGCTATTCCACCTCGGGCGATACAATTCTACGCAACGTACAACCCCTGTTTGCCGAGTTTGCCTTTGGCGGCGTGGGCATTGCCCATAATGGAAATTTGACTAATGCGTATACCCTGAAAAAAGTGCTGATTGAACGCGGCGCAATTTTTCAATCCACCAGCGATACAGAGGTGATTTTTCACCTGATGGCACTCGGCACAGGGAAAACACTGGAGCAACGGCTCACAGCCGCCTTAACGCAAGTGGAAGGCGCCTATTCTTTGGTGGTGTTAGGCAATGACCGTGTGATTGGCGTGCGTGACCCTGCAGGCGTGCGCCCGCTTGTGCTGGGCAAGCTGGGCGATGCCTATTTACTCGCCTCCGAAACCTGTGCATTTGATATTATTGGCGCGGAATATATTCGCGATATTGCGGCAGGCGAAATGGTGAGCATTGATGCAAACGGCGTGAAAAGCAGCTTTCCGTTTGACAAAAGCCCCTCGCGGTTTTGCATTTTTGAATACATCTATTTTTCTCGTCCCGACAGCCTGTTTGAAAATAAAAGTGTGTATGCCGTCCGCAAAAATATTGGTAAACAACTTGCCCGTGAAAGCCACGTTGACGCGGATGTGATTGTGCCTGTGCCTGATTCAGGCGTAACGGGCGCGTTGGGCTATGCTGAACAATCAGGCATTCCGTTTGAGCTGGGGATTATTCGCAATCACTATGTTGGGCGCACGTTCATTGAACCCACCGACCACATCCGCCATTTGGGCGTGAAGCTGAAGCATAACACCAACAAAGCTTATATTAAAGATAAGCGGGTGATTTTGGTGGATGATAGCATTGTGCGTGGCACAACATCGGTAAAAATTGTCGATATGGTGCGGCAAGCAGGGGCAAAAGAAGTGCACATGCGGATTGCCAGCCCGCCCACCACGCATTCGTGCTTTTATGGGGTGGATACGCCATCCCGCGATAAGCTCATGGCAGCGCAACACTCTGTTGCGGAAATGGCGAAAATCATTGGTGTGGATAGCCTCGCGTTTATTTCCCTTGATGGACTCTATCAAGCCTTAGGCGAAACCAAGCGCAACAAAGAGATGCCGCAATATTGCGATGCGTGCTTTACGGGGGAATATCCGCTGCCGCTCACTGATCATACCAGCACCACTCTGCCAAAGAATAAAAAGAATGTGCTGAAGGAGTTGGGGCGGGCGCGGTGAGGGTACTGTTTTTACTCCGCCGCCTGCGGCATACGCTGCAAATCACTTAACCCCGCCGATAAGTGCTGCACCAGACCACTGATGGCGTGTTGTAACGCGCTGAAATTTGCCGTTTTTTCCATTGTTTGCTCGTTCATATAGAGGCTACGGCACACCTCAATTTGTAAAACATGAACGTTCTTGGCAGGGTCGCCATAGTGTTGTGTAATAAACCCCCCTGCATAGGGCATATTAAATTGCACGGCAAAGCCTTGGCGGCGCAGGAATGTCGCCACAGAATGTGAAAGCACAGGCGTGCAAGATTTTGTGTAATAATCCCCCAACACAAAATTAACGCGTGGCTGGCCTTTATCCTCATCAATGGGTCCACCGACAGACGGCATGGAATGGCAATCAATCAGCAAACAAAATCCAAATTTCTTCTTGGTTTGCTGAATGAGCTTCTTCAGCATGGCATGATACGGCTTGTAATAATTTTCTAAGCGATGTGCCACTTCAAGGGCTGGCAATGTGCCTGCATAAATCGCTTCGCCTTGCAAATTGACGCGCGGGATAACCCCAAGCCCTGACTTAACCCGCAACGATGCTTTATTGGCAGCATAGCCAACATCCCCCCTAAACATCGTAACATCAATTTCCTCAATCGCACGATTGGGGTCAACATAACAACGCGGGAAAGTGGCGGCAAGCTGCACTGCCCCCACTTGGGGGCTGATGGAAAATAGTTCATCAACAAAAGTATCTTCCGTGCTTCTGAGTCGCAACAACGGCAAGGTTGATTGCTGCAAAAAATCTTCCGAATAAAGCTGCCCGCTATGGGGTGATGAAAATAATAAGGGAACGGTTTGCTCTTCAGGCAAAAACACCGTATAGGCTTGATGAGAAATACAGGGCACAAGAGTCTCTTTTCAAAGGAGACTTTTACTATACCCCGACAATCCTTAAAAATCTAGCACCTAATGCTCAATCACATCCTCCGTTACGCGCCCTCGCAAATTGTTCCCGCTCTCCTCTCGCTCCTCACCGTGGCAATTTTCACCCGTGTTTTAAGCGTCGAACACTATGGCTATGTTGCCCTTGCAACGGCCGTGATGAATGCAGGGCAGAATTTTTTTAGCCAATGGCTGTGTGCCGCAATTATGCGGCTGTATGCCGCCTGTCCTGATGAAACGGCAACAAAACGCCTGCTGGCAAGTTGCGGGGCGTGGTATGTCATCACTATTTGTATAACGGTTGTTGGCGGCGTTGCTGTGCTCTTATACGGCTGGGAACCGAGCATCCAACGGCTGGTGCTGTTTCTCACCATTCCCCAGTTTGTGCTGTTTAGCTTGCAATTACTCACTCTTCGCTCGCATATGGCGGCCTTAGAAAGTAAAAAATATAGTCTGCTTGCCACGCTACAAGCCATTCTGAGTGCGCTGTTTGCGATTGGTTTTTTGTACCTCATCGCCCCCACCCCCCAAGGGATTATCATTGGTCAGATGGGGGGCTATGCCTTGTTATTGCTGACAGATAGAAAAAACGTGCAGAAATTCCTTGCGTTATCAAATGCAAGCCGCACCACCATGCGGGAAATTTGGCACTATAGCTGGGCCATTGCGATTGCCTCTATCCTCAGTTTTAGTATCTCAAAAGGGAGTCGTTTTATTTTGCAAGATCTGCTGGGGAGTGAAGCCGTGGGGCTATATTCTGCCGCCTATAGTCTTGCAGAACAAGCGATTCTTTCGGTGTTTATGATTATCGTGATGGCCTCACATCCCCTAGCCGTCAGAACAGTAGAACAGGAATCGCCAGAACGCGTCAAAGCGCAGCTGGAGAATAACGCCTTGTGGATTTTCGGGCTGGGGCTCCCTGCTGCCGTGGGTTTTGGGATGCTCGCCCCTGAAATGGCGACGTTGTTCTTGGGGAAAAATTTTCGTGCCGAGGCGATTCATATCATCCCGTGGGTTGCCTTCAGCACGTTTCTGTTTGGGGTGAAAGCACACTATATCGACCATAGTTTTCAGCTGGCAAAAAAGAACAGCATCGTGTTGTATGTACTGGTTCCCGTTGCCATTTTTAACATTGGCGCGAACTATGCCCTCATTCCGTTGTATGGGTTGATGGGAGCCGTTTATGCGGGGCTGTGCGCCTATATTTTTTCGATTATCATTACATTCTGGGCAGCACGGCGCGTATTCCCCTTGCCGTTGCCCGTGTTTGGGATTGCGAAAATCATGCTCGCCACCGCCATCATGGCGTGGGGGCTTCATTTTATACACATTGCCTCTGTCACGCTCTCGTTAGGGGTAAAATTTTTAGTAGGCAGTGGTTTATATGGCACCAGTGCTATCGCGCTAAATATTTTGGGGGTGCGAGATGGGTTGAGGCAGAGGAAAATCTTCTGATCCTCAAGGTGCGCAGCGGGAGGCAGGGGGGCAACTATCTTATTTATGACGCATTCCTTTAGAGCTTGTCCCGAAACTAACGCATGAGTTTAAAACAGATCTTTTTGGCTGCAAAATCACCCCAAAATAGGGAAAATACCCCAGTATATCCCGCTATTTTGGTGCGATTTTTCGCGCAAAAATCTCAATTTTTTCCTCATGCGTTAGTTTCGGGAGAAGCTCTTAGAAACTTAAGCGGATTG
>JBILKT010000087.1:0-7225 GCA_044376545.1 Alphaproteobacteria bacterium | reverse complement strand
CAGCGGGGTCTTGACCCGCCAACAGGACAGAAATTTCCCTGTTGGATCAGGGTGCGATTTTACCCTAGTTTCTAAGGGTAATGGAGCTTATGAAGTAACGGCTTATAAAAGCTGCTATCTTATTAAGAAGTAAGTAACAACTAGCCCTCACTCTCAACAATTCGGAGAGTGGGGGCTTTGATTTTAGTAGGGTTTTAGCACATCAGGGATTGTCTTGCAGACATATAGACATCACACTATAAAACCGCACCAAGAGTTTGTTTTCTGGACCCCAGCCTTCGCTGGGGATTCGACCAGTGTACGTATACTCAGAACGAATCCCCAGCGAAGGCTGGGGTCCAGTTTCTAGTGCGGGTTTATAGTGTGATGTCTATAGGTTATCAAAATCAATAAACTTTATTGACAGCGTAGACGAGAGCATGGTCAAGGGGACAGGTGTTTACTGAATGTATAGACGTGGTGTCCCCAAGGGGATTCGAACCCCTGTTACCGCCGTGAAAGGGCAGTGTCCTAGGCCTCTAGACGATGGGGACAAATAAAATTTGCTGTCTAAAATCAAAGAGGAGTATCTCTTAAGCATCTTTGCACACAAAATCAACTAAAAAAGAAGCGATTTCGGAAAAACGGGCGCTATTTTGTAACTGTCTACCTACCATGTCTTTTTGCTAAAAGGTACTAGTAGAGCATAATCGATAATTGCCGGGCAGTTCTAAAAACCTCTTTTCTAGGGCGATTGGCGTTGTCAAGCCAATGCTCGGAAGCCGCACGTACCCTTTGTACGCTTACGTTTCCTCAGCAAGTCTTTCCTAGCCACTCATCCCGATAAAAGGGTTTTTAGAGGTGCCCTGCCGTATACTTCTATATTGGTTTCTGGGCCCCTGCCTTCGCAGGGGATTCGTTCGGAGAACGTGCTCGATCAGGGACGAATCCCCTGCGAAGGCAGGGGCCCAGAAAATACGGAAAATATCAATTATGCTCTACTAGGTACGAGGCACTAGGGACGAGGAAAAGAAAGAGTATCAAAATAGTCCCTTCTTTTTCCTTATCCCTAGTGCCTAGCCCCTAGTACCTCGTACCTTGAGGACTAGGCAGTTACACAGATTAATCCCAACAGCCGCTACCCCTGCCGCACATACCGCTCCACCACGGGAATAATCGGCAAATCCGCTGGCAACAACTGTATTTTTTTGAGCTTTTCGAGCGATACCCATTGCAGCGCTTGATTTTCCTTAGAGCGCACTAACCCCTGCCATTCTCGCACGGCATAGAGCGGCATCAGCAAATGAAATTTTGCATAATCAAACGACACAAACGTAAGCGGCGCAAGATGATGCGGCTTAACCGTTATTCCCAATTCCTCATGGAGCTCTCGTATCAGGGCTTGTTCAGGGGTTTCGTCTAGCTCGATTTTCCCCCCAGGAAATTCCCAATAGCCTGCCCATGACTTCGTGATCGGGCGTTCACTCACTAAAATGTTTTGGTCAGGGTCAATCAACACAGCAGCGGAAACGAGGACGAGACGCATTAAGAACGATACCCTGCATTAATATCAATATACCGATGCGTCAGATCGCACGTCCATACCGTTGCTTTCCCTTGTCCCACTGCCACATCCACCTCAATCAACACATCCCGCGTTTTGAGGTGTGCTGCAACGGGTGCCTCAATATAGTTTGGCACACGTGCGCCGTTGGCGGTAATGAGCACCCCGCCAATCTTCAGCGTAAACGCCTCAGGATTAATTTTTTCGCCTGATTTGCCAATCGCCATAATAATACGCCCCCAATTCGCATCGCTCGCTGCAAGGGCGGTTTTTACAAGCGGGGAATTGCCAATCGCAAGGCCGATAATCCGTGCGGCTTTGTCGCTTTCTGCCCCTGTTATTTTAAGGGTAATAAGCTTTTCCGCACCCTCGCCATCTTTCACAACTTGGAGCGCAAGATCTTGGCAAAGGTCGTTCAGCGTTCCCTGTAATTTTTTGAGTGAATATTCACTCAACGATATTTGCTGCTCATTGGTGGCAAAACACAGCACCGTATCGTTGGTGGAGGTATCACTATCTACCGTAATCGCATTAAAGCTCTTATCCGTTGCCTCGGTGAGCATCGGTTGTAGGGTTGCTTGCGGGATGGCGGCATCCGTAAAAATATAGCCCAGCATGGTTGCCATATTGGGCGCAATCATCCCTGAGCCTTTGGCAAAACCGTTGAAGGTGATGGTTTTGCCGTCGATGTCCACCTGCCGTGTTGCCGTTTTGATGAACGTATCGGTGGTGCAAATGGCGCGGGCTGCGGCTTGCCAGTCTTTTGTTTTTGTGGCCGCAAAAAGTTGGGGTAATCCTGCAAGAATCTTTTCAAAGGGCAATGGCTCGCCAATCACGCCTGTTGAAGACATATACACGTCGTCTACAGAACAGCCCAACTCCTTTGCTACTGCGCCACAGACCGCTTCTAACGCTTGCTTGCCGTGTGCCCCTGTGTAGGCATTGGCATTGCCTGCATTCACAATGACGGCGCGGGCGCCTTTGCCTGTTTTGAGAGAGGCTCTGCCGTATTCCACAGAGACAGCCGCTGTTTGCGACAACGTAAACACCCCAGCCACTGTTGCGGGGTTGTCAAACGTTGCCAACATCACATCAGGACGATTTTTATATCGTAACTCTAGGGCAGCGGCGCCAATATTAACACCGCTGAGCGGTGGGAGTGTGACAATCGTTGTGGGCGCGAGGGGGGAGATTTTCAGTGTCATGGTCTTACTTATGCCTTGTTTAAGAGGATGTATGGTAGTAACCTCATGCACCGAACTCAAGGACGAAATTATGTCGACATCTGAAATTTATGCTCTTCGGGAGCAATCGTTTGCGACCCGCCGCGCCACCGTGCCTGCGTTAGAGGATATTTTGTATACGCCCCAACCTGTGCTTGATCACGGCTTTGTGCGGGTGATTGATTACATGGGCAATGATGCAGCAATCGTGCAAGCAGCCCGTGTTTCCTATGGTTCAGGGACAAAACAAGTGAGTCAAGATGCGGGACTCATTAAATATCTGATGCGTCATTGGCATTCCACGCCCTTTGAGATGTGCGAAATAAAATATCACGTGAAACTGCCTATTTTTGTGGCGCGGCAATGGATTCGCCACCGCACGGCAAATGTGAATGAATACTCCGCACGCTATTCGGTGCTGGATAAAGAATTTTACATTCCTAATGCAGTGAATTTAGCGGCGCAATCAACGGTGAATCATCAAGGAAGAGGAGAGATTCTATCGCCCGATCAAGCAGCGCATGTGTTGCATCTTCTGAAGAATGATGCGTCGCAAGTGTATGAACACTACCAAGAAATGCTCAATGAAAACCAGCAGGGCGACATTCTTGATGCGGAAAAAACAGGCTTAGCACGAGAGTTAGCGCGGATGAACCTTACGCTCAATTATTACACGCAATGGTATTGGAAAATTGACCTGCATAATCTGTTCCATTTTCTGCGACTCCGCGCAGATTCCCACGCGCAATATGAGATTCGCGTGTATGCCGAGGCGATGCTAAAAACCGTAGAAAAATGGGTGCCGATTGCGTTTGAGGCCTTTAAGGAATATCGCCTCAACAGTGTGCAACTGTCCGCCACCGCGTGGACCATTGTCAAGCGGCGTTTGGCGGGTGAAACGGTGACATTTGATACTAGCGGCTTGACAAAGCGGGAGTGGAGCGAGTTAGAAACCCTTCTACACCATCAAGCGTAATGCGCGTCGTTGCCTCTTTCATCTTGTGGTTTTTTCTGTGCGTTGCAGGCCAAGCCTCTGCCGCAGAGATTACGCTGCATGAAGAAACATTTTCGGTCACAGGACGTATTACAGCGGTAGAACCTAGCGGAAAACGCTGGCTAATGCTGGTGAAGCCTGAAAAAATAGAGGGGTTTGAAGGGGCGATGCCGCGCCGCTTACGGCTGATGCTTGTCAAACCCTTAGCGGCAGAGGGGCTGTTGCGCTGTGCTCCTGAGGATATCGCCTGTCAAGATTTACCGTCTATTACCGTGCCGCCTATCGGCATGATGGTTGCGTTTCGCGCGAAACTCAAGCGTCCTGCACCCCCTGCGTACCCCCATGGTTTTGATTGGCAATTATGGCTCTATGACCAAGGCGTTGATGCAACGGGCTTTGTGTTGGGCACGTTAACGCCACAGGCAGCAGCCCCGCCCTCATGGTTTTGGCGGCAATGGTTTGTGATTCAACAAGCCCGTATCAACCTTTCGCAACGGCTTTACTATGGCCTAGGCGGCAGCCAAGAAGGCGGCATGGCTGCAGCGCTTATTGCGGGGACGCAAGGCTATCTTAATAAGCAGATTCAAACGAGTATGCGCCTTTCAGGCTTAACCCACCTGATTTCAATTTCGGGGTTACATATGACTCTGATTGCAGGCTTTGCCTATGGAGTTTTTAGGTATGGACTTGCGTTGACTCCGTTTGCGTTGCGTTTTCCCGTTAAAAAATGGGCGGCATGTTTTGCGCTTGTGGTGGCATTCGCCTATCTGTTGATTTCAGGATTAAGCATTCCCGCGCAACGTTCTTTTATCACAACCGCCATTTTCTTTACGGCAATTTTGCTGGATCGTCGACCATTCTCGCTGTGGACACTATTTTTGGCGGCCTGTGCTATTGTGTTGGTTGATTGGCATGCGGTGTATAATCCCGGATTCCAGATGTCTTTTCTCGCTGTTTTGACACTGATACTTTTTTATGGCTGGTGGGGCAAGCATAACTGGCAGGAAAGCACTCTAAGAATATTGCGTTTCAAGCCCACAAGGCATCTTGTGTCGATGTTTCTGTCAACTATTGTGGTAACGCTTGTGGGGGCGCCTGTTACTGCCTATCACTTTGGCAGTATTGCTTTGTATGGGGCGATTTCTAACCTTATTGCTATTCCGTTGTCGGGAATTGTGTTGATGCCTGCGTTGGGGATAACCGTGTTGCTTATGCCACTCGGCTTAGAGCATTTCCCGTTGACAATTGCAGGGTATTCTATCACGCTTTTATTTGCGCTGTCTGATTTTATCGCCAGTCTTAAGGGCGCGCAAATTCTTGTGCCACCCATACCTCTAGAGGCATTATGCTTGATGTTTGCGGGGCTTGGCGTTGTTTTTTATGCACGGCGTTTTTATCGCCTGTGTGTCGTGCCGTTGGCAATGGGAGCAGTGTTTTTGATTATACAACAACCGCAGCCTTTGTTTTTGCTGAGTGCCAATCGTCAACAGTTCGGCGTGGTAGAAGCAGGTACACTTACAATCTATTCTTTGAAACGCGATACGTTTTTGCAAGAGCGTTGGGCACAGTATCTCGGTATTTCTGAAGCGCAGCGTGTTGATATGATGTTGCCTGAGAAAATACCTGATGTAGCAACATGTCAAGAGGGTACTTGTATTATTAGGGTAAAGACGATGCCGCCACGCATGGTGCAAATTGTGTTGTTGCGCAATCCTGCCTTGTTGTGTGGTCAAGCAGAGATAGTGATTGCCCCTTTTCAAAAATTGGACGATTGTGGAACGTTGGCTACGATTGACAGCACGGCATTGCAAGGGCAGGGGGCTGCCGCATTTTTTATGCATGCAAAGGGTGCTCTTGAGGTCGTGACAGATTTTGGTGTGCGTGGTCACAAACCATGGGCATATTACGAATAAATTACAAATCACTTTTATTTGTAATCTTATTGTATTGAAAAAGTTTGCTTGCATCGCGCACAAATTGTGTTAAAATTTTTGCAATTGAATACGTTCGTTACGCACAGAGGTTTGTATGATCCTTCCATTAATGCGCATCTATCTTTGTTGTGTAGTATTTTTTTTGCTATTCTCCCTTCCTGTATACGCCCTTGATTGCAAAAAAAATGTTCCGTGTGCGGCCGCTTCGGGGCTTTCTTTTTTGTCAAAAATTGCGCCAAACACACAGGGAATTGATGATGTTTTTGGAGGCAGTACGGACATTAATAATTCTACCGCTATGATTGGTGCCCCGTGGGATAGTGGGGATGGCTACCACAGCGGTGCTGTTTATGTATATGAACAAAAAGAGGGGCATTGGGTACAAACGGGTCGCCTGCAGTCTAAAAGCCCCACAGGAAAAGCACTATTTGGGTCAAGCATTGCCCTTAAAGGAGATAAATTGTTGGTGGGTGCACCAGGAGAGCGGCAAGGCAAGCTCACCAGTGCGGGGGCTGTGTATATCTTTGAAAAAAACAGCAAAGGTGTTTGGCAACAGCAGGCGCGGCTTGTGGCGGATAATAATCAAGCGGGTGATTTCTTTGGGAATGCTGTTGCATGGGCAGGCACAGATGCAGTTGTGGGCGCGCACCTGCACGATGGTAAGGCTATTGATTCTGGCATGGTGTATATTTTCCGCCAAACAGCGGCGGCGACAAGCTGGCAGCAGATTACAGCGCTTGAGCCAACTGATGGCAAGGCAGGGACGTTATTCGGGAATGCGTTGGATGCAGATGATACGCGTTTGATTGTAGGCGCATATGGACATGAAGGGCAAAGTCCAAGTGGTGGGGCGGTCTATGTTTATACCAAAACCCGAGGACAATGGACATATAGTACGATGCTGCAGCCCAGTGCACGGCGTGCGTTTGCCGAATTTGGCTGGAGTGTTGCGCTTAATGGGAATCATCTGATTGTGGGCGCACCCTACGAAGATCAACCAAATAGAGGGGGTGGGAGTGGTGCTGCCTATGTATTTCAGTACGATGAGGTATCTACAAAATGGGTAGAAAAATCACATCTCATTTATGCAGATGCAACGTGGCAAGAGCGGTTTGGGGCGAGTGTAGCTTTTGTGGGAGATAATGCTATTATTGCCGCCCCGTATGGGGTTGCCTATGTGTTTAGTCCTGACGTTAAAGGACGGTATATGCAAACAGGTAAGTTAGTCGGGAACTACCCCGCAGCGGGTAATTTGTTTAGTCGTACGCTGGCAAGCGACGGAAGAACACTGCTTATTGGCGTGCCAAGCCTTAAAAACAACAGCGGTGTTTCTGGAACTGCCTATTTATTTAGTGTGCAGGGAGCGCCCCTCATAAAATAGTTGCAAACGGTGTTGAGCCTCGGTAGGCTCCTTTCCTTCATAAGGGCAGTTCTAAAAACCTCTTTTCTAGGGCGATTGGCGTTGTCAAGCCTCGCTTCGGAAGCCGCACGTACCTTTATGTACGCTTACGTTTCCTCAGCAAGTCTTTCC
>JBILKT010000086.1:0-7277 GCA_044376545.1 Alphaproteobacteria bacterium | reverse complement strand
CTGATTAACACAGGACTCGACAAGGGCAACACAGCAAAGCAATTGCGGCGTGTGTTTACAATGTTACACGCAAGTGCTATAAGTTCTGGATGAATTCTATTTTTTCCTTCGACGTTATCGTCATCGGCGGCGGACATGCGGGCACGGAAGCAGCCTGCGCTGCTGCGCGGTTTGGCGCAAAAACTCTGCTGCTCACCCATCAACAAGCGACCATCGGCGAGATGTCGTGCAATCCTGCCATTGGCGGGCTTGGCAAGGGGCATTTGGTGCGCGAAATTGACGCGCTGGATGGCATCATGGCGCGGGCTATTGACAAAGGGGGCATTCAGTTTCGCGTGCTTAACCAAAGCAAAGGGCCTGCCGTCAGGGGCCCACGCGCTCAAGCAGACAGAAAACTCTATCGCAATGCGGTGCAAGAGCTGGTGCTGGCGCAAGAAAACCTCGCGGTGCGAGAGGGGGCGGCGGCAGATATCACCCTCGATGCGTCAGGCGCGGTCTGTGGACTCATCACCGAGGCAGGGCAAGCCTTGCGCTGCAAAGCCATTGTGGTGACCAGCGGGACATTCTTGCGCGGGCTTATCCATTGCGGGACGGAACAAACCCCCGCAGGGCGGGTGGGCGAAAAGCCTTCTGTCGCCTTAGCGGACACCTTAAAGCGATTTGATTTTGCTATCGGGCGGCTAAAAACGGGTACGCCTGCACGGCTTGACGGCAAAACGATTGACTGGGCAAGTCTTGAATTGCAACAGGGAGACACGCCGCCGCTGCCGATGAGTTATCTCTCAACCCGTATTACCAACCCGCAAATCGCCTGTGGCGTGACCTATACCAACCTCAACACCCACGCCATTTTGCGCGAAAATCTGCACCTGTCGCCGATGTATTCAGGGCAAATTCAATCGACCGGCCCCCGCTATTGCCCCTCTATCGAAGACAAAGTAGTGCGCTTTGCGGATAAAGATCGCCACCAGATTTTCCTGGAGCCAGAAGGCTTAGACGATGACACCGTTTACCCGAACGGGATTTCCACCTCGCTTCCCAAAGAGGTGCAAGACGCGCTGCTGAAAACGATTGTGGGGCTAGAGCATGTCCGTGTTATCCGCCATGCCTATGCCATTGAGTATGACTATGTTGACCCACGGGAGTTGAAACATTCGCTGGAGACGCGCAAAATTGCAGGATTATTTCTGGCAGGGCAAATTAACGGCACAACGGGCTATGAAGAAGCCGCCGCGCAAGGGCTGATGGCAGGACTCAATGCCGCACGCCTTGCTGGGGGCAATGCCCCGCTGATTATTGACCGCGCCCAAGGCTACATCGGCGTGATGATTGACGACCTTGTCACCAAAGGCACCAAAGAACCCTACCGCATGTTTACCTCGCGGGCGGAATATCGCCTGAGCCTCAGGGCTGATAATGCAGACAGACGCTTAACCGCCCTCGGTATCGCGGCAGGCTGTGTGGGAACCGTTCGTGAACAAGCGTTCACGCACAAGATGGAAGCCTTAGAAAAAGCGCGTCTTCACGTGGAGGGCATTCAATTCACCCCGAAACAACTCGAAAAACAGGGTTTTGTGGTGAAGCAAGATGGGGTAGCGCGTTCGCTGTTAGATTTGATAGGCAGCGGGCACATTAACCGTGAACAATTGTTCACGTTATCCCCTGAAACGGCAGAAATTCGCCCTGATGTGCTGGAGCAACTGGAAATCGAAGCGCTCTATGCGGGCTATTTAGGCAGGCAGGAGCAAGACATTGCCGCCGTCCGCAAAGATGAAGAGTTGGAACTCCCTGAAGATTTAGACTATGCAACGGTGGGCAGTCTTTCCACCGAAATTCGCTTGAAACTCGCGGCACACCGCCCGTTGACGCTCGCCGCCGCAGGGCGCATTGCAGGGGTTACCCCCGCTGCCGTGGGGGCATTGTTGCGGCATGTGAGGAAGCAGAAGCGGGCGGCTTAGGGTAGAGTGTTTATTGCTAAGGGTTTACTCTAAAAAGGAAGGGGAGATGTCTCGTGCACCATGCAAGACACGAAGAATCAGAACAGTATTCTCGGCAACCCTGTAGTAAACACAGTATTTAGCAAGAGGGAAGAAACGCATTCCTTTGCGAATATCGGGGCGTTCTTGTCCCATAAACGGTGTATGTTTGAGCGCTTTGAACGTTGTCAGAATGTGGTGCTGTAGCTTTGCCGCAGCACGAGGATTGCGTTCCGCAATATAGGCGCGGATATCTTGCAAGTCCGTTTGCGCTTGTTCGGAAACAACCACTTTATGCATTGTGTTGCAGCCACGTTTCGATTTCTGCGAAAAATGTCTCTTCGTCTATGACGCGACCCGCAGTAATATCCTCTTCGCCTTGTTGAAGGTCAAGCAGTAGCGAGTTTCGTTTTTCTAAATATGCCTGCTCTTTTGATATTTTTTCCTGAACGGCTTGTGCAACAAAAGTATCAACATCGTCATATTTGCTGGAACTTTGCAAAATGGCATTGATTGAAAACGCAACAGTTGTGGGGAGGGAAATAGTATGCATAACAAGCCCTATTGTCTGCGTGGTTAAGGTTGTCCAAGCTTTTTAAGCCCATCCCTTTTGTTTTGAGCATTCCAAAGACAACAGGACTTACGCAGCGCTCGTCTTTTTTGCGCTTTCCAATTCCGACTAATCTTTTTGCTGCGCCCTTTGGGCTTGTAAAAAGAAAGTCTCATTGGTTTGCAGGTCAAAAAGCTATGCTTTTTGCCGCTTCAACTTAGAAAATCGCTCAAAATGCTCATTTACCTTTTGTAAACTCCGCTTTTTCGCAATTTTCTGCCTTGAACAATTCCGACTAATCTTTTTACTGTGCCCTTTCGGGCTTGTAAAAAGAAAGTCTCATTGGCTTGCGGTTGAAAAAGCAGTGCTTTTTCAATCCTCGCTCAAAAAATCCTTCACCTGCGTAAGTCCTGGACAACATATCGCGGATAGACAATAGTTTAGCATAAGCGGAATGTTTTGTAAATTCGTTAAAAAGCAATGCAGTTTTACCCCCGCACCAACCACCCCACAGCGCCGCCCATCACTGCCATCAGCACCGCTGTTTTATAGCCAAAGCCCTTCATGGGTATTACCGCAACAGGCGTATCCTTCGGCTTCGTAAGCTGTTCAAGGGCATTGAGCAGCGGCGGAATTTTGTGCAGGGACTCGCTGAATAATGCCCGTGTTTCGCGCACGCGGGCTTTCACCCCATAGTGTTCTTTCGCCCACTCGGTAATCAGCGGGCGGGTGAGATCCCACATGTTCACGGTGGGGTTCAGGCTGCGTCCCACGCCCTCTGCCGTCACAATGGTTTTTTGCAAGAGTAACAGTTGCGGCTGCACGGTCATCTTGAATTGCTCGGCGATGCCGAACAGCTGCCCCAGCAATCGCCCCACAGACATTTCATGCCACGGCAAATTCAAAATCGGTTGCCCGATGGAGCGACAGGCGAGCGCGAACACATCCACCGATTCAGTTGCCGGCACTAACCCCGCCTCAAGATGTATCGCCGCGACTTTCCGATAATCCCCTTCCAAAAATCCTTGCAGCATCTCGGCAAGATAGAGGCGCGTTTTTTTATCCAGCCGTCCTGTGATGCCAAAGTCAATTACCGCAACCCGTCCATCTTCTAACACCAACATATTCCCAGGGTGTAAATCCGCATGAAAAAACCCCTGCTGGAACACTTGGCGAAACAAGGCGCGGGCAGACTTCGCCAACACGGCATCAGGGTTATGCCCTGTGCTTCTTAAAGCGGTCACATTATCAATGCGAATGCCATTGAGCCACTCAAGGGTAAGCACTTTTTCCGCCGTGCGTTGCCAGTCAATTTTCGGGATGTAATAATCGGGGTCGTTCACAAAATGCGTGGCCATTTCATCGGCAGCGGCGGCCTCCATGCGCAGGTCCATCTCCAGCGCGATGGTTTGCGCCAGCATCTCCACCACCTGCGGCAACTTCAGCCGATGCGTTTGCGGATAGCGCCGATGCAGCGTTGCCGCCAGCCAGCGAAACAATTCTAAGTCATGCGCGAACGCTTGTTTCACCGTGGGGCGGATAACTTTGACCGCAACCACACGCCCGTCAGGCGTGGTTGCCTGATGCACTTGGGCGACAGACGCCGCCGCCACGGGTGTTTCGTTAAAGTCTGTAAACAGCTGGTCAAGCGGGCGTTCTAATTCCGCCTCGATAATCGTTTTGGCCTCAGCAAACGGGAACGGCGGCAGGCGGTCTTGCAGGGATGCCATGTCGGCCGCCACCTCCTCACCAATCAAATCAGAACGGGTTGCGAGCACCTGCCCCAGCTTAATGAACGTGGGTCCCATGTCTTGCAGTGCTGCCGCAAGGCGTTGCCCATTCCTAAGATTCTCGGTATTGTTCCGCCGAAACAGTTTGCAAAAACGAATGAACAGCGGCGCAATCCGCGCGTCTTCTGCCAAAAACAACGCATCATGCCGCGCAAGGCTATAGCCGATTTTTAACAGGTGTCGCGTGTGTTTGAAAAATGCCATGGCGGCACTCTATACGAGGGAGGGGGGCGGTGTAAAGGAGAGAGGGGTTGAGTGAGGGTGTAGGGTGTAGGGTGTAGGGTGTAGGGTGTAGGGTGTAGGTTTTAGGGTTTAGGGTTTAGGGGAGAGAGAAGGCAAAAAAAGGTAACTCCCCAGGGCGATTGCATTAGAAAAAACAACCAATTGAAAAATAATGGTTTTTCAGAATTTCAACATTAAAGCCCATCGCGTAACATATTGTTTTTAAAGGAATAAAATTCCTAATGCGATTGCCCTGGGTAACTCCCTAGCCCCTCGTACCTTGAGGATCAGAAGATGACCGTAGCTAGGTAGTTACAAATATTATCGCTTTTCCTCTTTTCCTTTGCTGGTGTTCTTCCTATATAGTAATCACTGTTAAGTTTTTCCATTTATTCCTAAGGAGTTCTGCTATGCTAACCGTTGGCGATCAATTTCCACAATTTAATCTTACTGCTGTGCAAGGCACAGACCCGAAGATTGCTTTCAAACAACTTTCTAACGCAGATTTAGAAGGAAAATGGGCGGTTGTGTTCTTTTGGCCAAAAGACTTTACGTTTGTTTGCCCGACAGAAATTGCGGCGTTCAATCAGCTAGCGGGTGAGTTCAAAGACCGCGATGCTATTTTGTTGGGCGGGAGCACAGATTCTGATTTCGTGCACGCGGCATGGCAACAGCACCACGCTGACCTCAACAACATGAAATTTGCATGGTTGTCTGATATTAAACACGAGTTGTGCAGTGCGCTCGGTATTATCGAGAAAAACGCAGGGGTTGCGTTGCGGGCAACGTTCATTGTTGACCCTGAAGGCGTGATTCGTTTTGCGGCGGTAAATGATCTCAGCGTAGGGCGTAATCCGCAAGAAGTATTGCGCGTGCTTGATGCGTTGCAAACAGATGAGCTGTGCCCGTGCAACTGGCAAAAAGGCGATGCGCCGTTGACAGTAGCGTAGGTATATTAAGAAGAGGCATTAGGCATTAGGCATTAGGGATTAGGCAACAGTTTTCTGACGCCTGATGCCTAAAACCTGATGCCTTTCTTTTTTCTGAAAGAAAAAGCGATGAAAACAGCCCTCATTTTCCCTGGACAAGGCAGCCAAGCAATCGGCATGGGCAAAGACCTTGCAGACAATTTCTTGGAAGCACGGGAGGTGTTTGAAGAAGTCGATGAGGTGCTGCAGCAAAATCTCTCGAAAGTAATGTGGCAGGGCGATGAGGCAGACCTCACCAATACCGCCAACGCACAGCCTGCCATTATGGCCGTGGGGATAGCCGTGGTGCGCGTGCTGGAAAAGCAGGGCGGGTTTAACGTGGCGCACAGCGGTCAGTTTGTGGCGGGGCATTCGTTGGGGGAATATACGGCATTAGCGGCGGCAAAAAGCCTCACGTTGCCGGACACAGCCCGTTTATTGCGTATTCGGGGGCAGGCGATGCAAGAAGCCGTCCCCCATGATGCGGGCGCAATGGCAGCGATTCTGGGGTTATCGCTGGAAGATTTAGAAAGTGTATTGAAAGAAGTTTCGCAAATGGGCGTGTGTGTACTTGCGAATGACAATGCCGACGGGCAAGTGGTAATTAGTGGCGCAAAATCCGCTGTGGAGCAGGCGATTGCACTGGCAAAAGGGCAGGGGGCAAAACGCTCTATTTTGCTTAATGTGAGTGCGCCGTTTCATAGCCCGTTTATGCGGCCTGCTGCAGAAGTGATGGCGCGTGCTTTAGAAGAGGTTGCGTTGCAAAGCCCTGTGGTGCCGTTGGTGGCGAATGTGACCGCTTCGGTTGTGACCGAGGGGGCAGAGATTAAGTCTCTGTTGGTGGAGCAGGTGGCAGGGCGAGTACGCTGGCGCGAAAGTATCGAGTTTCTGAAAACACAGCAGGTTACCCACTATATCGAATTAGGGCATGGCAAGGTGTTAAGTGGGTTGGTAAAACGCATCGACAAAGAGGCGAGGGGCACCAATATCCAAACACCACAAGATATAGAGGTGTTTTTGAGATCTTGTCTCGAAGGCAATTAAACCTGTTGCAGCGGTATATATACACATCACACTATAAACCCGCACTAACACTCTGTAAAACCAGACCCCGTTATGAAAACGGGGTGACGTTTATATCGATGGAAGCCTTTCTAGACCCCGTTATAAAGTTCGTCACCCCGTCTTCATGACGGGGTCCGGAAAGAAACGTATCAACTTGGTGCGAGTTTATAGGGTGATATCTATAAACAGAGCCTAAGAGCTTGTCCCGAAACTAACGTGCAAGTTTAAAATTGATCTTTTTGGCTGCAAAATCACCCCAAAATAGGGAAAATACTCCAGTATATCACGCTATTTTGGGGAGATGCACAATTCCACCTACGCTAATCACTGTGCCCTTCGGGCTTGTGTTTAGCAAGGTTCATTGGCTTGCGCGTGAAAAAGCGATGCTTTTTCGCTGCTCGCTGCTCAAAAATCTCAACTTTCTCCTTGCACGGTAGTTTCGGGACAAGCTCTAAACAGGCATCCGCATAATTTCTTGAATGCCACTCACCACGCGATCGCGCACGGACAGAACGGTTTGCAGGGTCACTTCCGCGTTGCTGATGGCGGCAACCACATCACTGATATTTGACTTGCCTTGTAGCGCATTCGCACTGATGGTCTCTGCCGATCGCGCTTGATTTAGCGAGCTATTGCCGATATCTTCCAGCATTTGCGCAAAGCTCATGCCGCCTGTATTGGGGGCGCTGCCAATGCTTCCAATAGA
>JBILKT010000085.1:0-7321 GCA_044376545.1 Alphaproteobacteria bacterium | reverse complement strand
AGAGCGGTTGTTCCATATGCAGGCGATGATTGTGGCGGAAAGTGATGCACAACGCAAGCAAGCAATTGACGCGCTATTGCCGCTCCACACCGAAGATTTTGTGGAGATTTTGCGCCTGATGGATGGCCTGCCTGTCACCATTCGCTTGCTTGATCCACCATTGCATGAGTTTTTGCCTGAAAAAGCAGAGGATATTGCAGCCCTTGCCAAGGCTTCAGGTTTAAGTGTGCAGGCGATTGAAAAGCGCATTCATGGCATGGCGGAAGTGAACCCCATGTTGGGGCATCGTGGCTCGCGCTTGGGCGTAACCTATCCTGAAATTTACGTGATGGAAGCCAAAGCCATTTTTGCGGCTGCTTTACAGGTGCAAAAAACGCAAAAAGTGCAGTTGGAAATTATGATTCCGATTGTGGCGAGCCGTCAAGAGTTGCAATTCTTCCGCGATATGATTGAAGGGATTGCCGCAGAGATGAAAGTGGCAGAGCAGGGACTTCAATACACGTTAGGCGTGATGATTGAGTTGCCTGCGGCGGCCATTCGCGCAGGGGAGATTGCAGAGAGCGCAGATTTCTTCAGCTTTGGGACGAATGACTTGACGCAAACAGCCTTAGGCTTGTCTCGTGATGATGCAGGCAGTTTCTTGCCCGCTTACCAAAAATTAGGCTTGCTGGAGCATGACCCGTTTGTGACGCTGCACAAAGAAAGCGTTGGAGAGCTTGTGAAAATGGCCGTCAAAGCAGGGCGGGCGACCAAACCGAAGCTGAAGATTGGTATTTGTGGCGAGCATGGCGGTGACCCTGCTTCTATTCAGTTCTTTGCGGAGCAAGGCTTGGATTATGTGTCGTGCTCCCCGTTCCGCATTCCTGTCGCGAAATTGGCCGCAGCACAGGCAGCGATTCGGGCGGCGAAGTAGGTATACCGCTCGCACCTGAAGATCTGCAAATAAATCTTGCGAGCGGTACCGCTTGCAACAATTTTTATAGTGTTCCCACAGCGTAAACCGACACAAAGAAAGCCCTCTCCCCTCGCGGGAGAGGGTTGGGTGAGGGGGCTATGGTTAGATCCTCTTCCGAAACACCGCCACCAAAAACATTACATAAAACTCAAAATATATTCTTGACAGATATATATATATATTAGTTTTAATTTGCTTACTTCCCTATGCTTCTTGCCCAACACCCGTTGGAAAAGAAGTATGGTTGTAGTCATTGTTCGTGTCCGTGTGTTAAAAAAAACTATCGCCACTGGCGAGGATGTAAATTATGGATCGTTTTCAAAAATTTCTCCGAGTTCTACAACGTCGCAAATTGAAAAATGTTGTTGTTCTCAAAGAAATTGCGGATAATCCTGCTCCGCTTAACACGACAGAGTACAATTTAGTATTAAAAACAATTCTAAAGTTAAAGGAGATCGATATGACGATATTAATTTTTCATGTGCAGTTATGTCTACTGCTCATCCGCCTAAAACCAGAGAATGTAAAGCTGGCGCTTGATCATTTAGCTATACACACACCTGAAAAGGGTATCATCTAATCTAAAACTCCCTTTTTTAGGAGGTTTTTATGTCTGCTTTATGACGGGGTCTGGTGAATAAAGATTCCAGACCCCGTCATGCGACGGGGTGACGCGCTTTTTGTAACTATACCGTATCGTCATGAATAAGCAGAGAAGAAATAGTCAACCCGTTGCATGGCGAAACTAACTCCCCCCCAACCGTTTCTGCACCAACGCATAGCCCATCATCGGCAACAATATCGCCATTTCAGGGCCACTGTCCATCGCGGTGATGGCTTGGCGCAATGGCAGGTACAGGGCCTTGCCCTTGCGTCCTGTGACTTTTTTCACGTCCTCTGTCCACGTGTGCCATGTTTGTACATTCCATGGTGACACAGGCAGCTGTGCGGCGGCCGCCTTTAAAAACTCTTGATCTTCATAGTATGCCGCAATCTCTCGAATTTCCCCATAACACACCGCCCACCATACTGTGATGTCTTCCAGCGTGTTCAGGTTCGGGCGAATGAAATTCCAGAATTCTTCCCCAACACCGTTAAGCCCCAGTGCCTTGATTTTCGGTTCAATCACCGCAAACGGCGTGACGTGCAGCACCTTCAAATTCATCGCATCAAGATCAGCAGGGTCAAACTTTGGCGTGGCACGGCTGAATTTCGCAATGTCAAATTCTGTGATGAGTTCTTGCAGCGTGGCGCGGGGTTCAATCGCTTCTGAACTGCCGAGTTTGGCAAGCAGCGCGTTAATCGCCATCGGGTCAATGCCCTTATCGCGCAAAGATTCTAAACTCAAGCTCCCATCCCGCTTGGAAAGCCCCTCGCCTTGTGCGCCTGTGAGCAGTGATATGTGCCCGTAGGTGGGCACAATGCCGCCTAATGCCTCGCACAACTGCACTTGAGAAGCCGTGTTCACCACGTGGTCTTCCCCGCGAATAACGTGGGTGATGCCTAAATCGTCATCATCCACCACGGAAGCCAACGTATACACAGGCGTGCCATCGCCTCGGAACAACACAGGGTCGCTTAAATGTTCCCCTTGGAAAGTCACCAAACCCCGCCCGATATCCTCCCACTGAATGGGGGCATGGTTCAGCAACAACCGCCAGTGCGGCTTAATGCCTTGTGCGGCAAAATCTTGTTTTTCTTGCTCCGTTAGTTTCAGCGCGGCTCTGTCGTACAGCGGCGGCTTGCCTTGGCTGAGTTGAATTTTGCGTTTCAGTTCCAGCTCATCGGGTGTTTCATAGCAAGGATACAACCTGCCTGCATTTTTCAACGTCTCAAACGCTTTTTGGTAGCGAATAGTGCGTAACGACTGTTTGTTCAACTCATCCCATTCTAGACCCAACCACAACAGGTCGCGTTTAATCGCTTGTACGTACTCTTCTCTAGAACGCTCGGTGTCCGTATCATCAAGGCGCAACATAAAACTGCCGCCGTGGCTTTTGCTGAACAGCCAGTTAATCAGCGCGATACGGGCATTACCCACATGCAATTTACCAGTGGGAGACGGCGCGAAACGGGTTTTGATGGTCATATGTTCTACAATTTCCTATGGCTGTTATCCTAGACATCACACTATAAACCAGCATCCAAGGTGATACGTTTTTTTCCAGACCCCGTCATGAAGACGGGGTGACGCTCTGTTACAAAACTCGTCACCCCGTTTTTATAACGGGATCTGGTTTTACAAAGTGTTGGTACAGGTTTATGCTGTAACATCTATAGCCACGTGGCTATAAATATAAGGTTACTCTAAAAAAGAAAGTTAATTTTTCGTCGGTGTACTTGACAAAGCATGACAGATTGCGCAAGCAAGAGCTTTACTTCTAACCTCTGCTTTCTATTTTCTGGCTTCTGATTATGCACCCCTACCGCACCCACACCTGTAATGACTTATCCCCCGAACACGTGGGGCAAACCGTTCGCCTGTCGGGCTGGATTCACCGCAAACGCGACCACGGCAACCTGTTGTTTATTGATGTGCGTGACCATTACGGCATGACGCAAGCCGTCATTAACGTGGATAACCCCCTATTTGAAACAGTCACTAAGGCACGCACTGAAAGCGTGGTGACGATTACAGGCACAGTGGTGGAGCGCAGCAGCGACACGGTGAACACCAAACTCACCACCGGCAGCGTGGAACTTAAAATAACCGATTTTAACGTGGAATCGGAAGCAGCCCCGTTGCCCCTACAAGTCAACAGCGAGGCAGACACCGCAGAAGACATCCGCCTCAAATACCGCTACCTTGATTTGCGGCGCGAGAAGGTGCACAGCAATATCATCTTGCGCTCTAACGTGATTAGCTATTTAAGACAAAAAATGATTGCCCAAGGGTTTATGGAATTCCAAACCCCCATTCTCACCGCCAGTTCCCCTGAAGGGGCGCGGGATTACCTCGTGCCCAGCCGTATCCATCCGGGAAAATTCTATGCCCTGCCCCAAGCCCCGCAAATGTTCAAACAGTTATTGATGGTGGCAGGGTTTGATCGGTATTTTCAGATTGCCCCCTGTTTTCGGGATGAAGACAGCCGTGCGGATCGCTCTCCGGGGGAATTCTACCAACTCGACTTTGAGATGTCGTTTGTCACCCAAGATGATGTATTCGCGGCGATAGAGCCTGTGCTCCATGGCTTATTTAAAGAGTTTGGCAAGGGCAAAACCATTACCGATGCGCCCTTCCCGCGCATTGCCTATGATGATTCTATGCTCAAATATGGCTGTGACAAGCCAGACTTGCGGATTCCGCTGGTGTGCAGCGATGTTTCCGCTGTGTTTGTGGATTCAGACTTTGGTATTTTTGCCAAGGCTGTTGCGGCAGGTAAAGTGGTGCGTGCCATCCCTGCCCCCAATGCCGCGCAAAAACCACGCAGCTTCTTTGATAAGCTCAATGGGTGGGCGCAAGAACAGGGCGCGGCAGGCTTAGGCTATATTATTTTTGACAATGGGGAAGCCAAAGGGCCTATCGCGAAATTCCTTGATGCCCCCCGTCTTGCAACCCTCAAACAAACAGCCGGCGTGAACGATGGCGATGCCGTATTTTTTGTGTGTGATACCGCAAGCAATGTGGGAAAAATTTTAGCCCCTGCACGGGTAAAAATTGGCGAAGAACTCGGGCTTAAAGAAGTTAATGCCTTCCGTTTTTGTTGGGTGGTGGACTTCCCGCTCTATGAACTAGATGACAAAACGGGGCAGATTATTTTCAGCCACAACCCGTTTTCCATGCCCCAAGGCGGCATGAATGCCCTTGAAAACCAAGACCCGCTCACCATCAAAGCCTATCAATATGATATTGTGTGCAACGGCGTGGAACTCTCCAGCGGCGCGATTCGTAACCATTTGCCTGAGGTAATGCTCAAAGCCTTCTCGATTGCAGGCTATAGTACCGAGACGGTGGAAAAAGAATTTGCAGGGATGCTCAATGCGTTTCGTTTTGGCGCACCGCCCCACGGTGGCTCAGCACCGGGGATTGACCGCATGGTGATGCTGCTGGCAGACGAGCCGAACATCCGCGAGGTGATTGCCTTCCCGATGAACCAAAAAGCGGAAGATTTGATGATGGGGGCGCCTGCTGATATGCCGATGGAACGCCTGCGCGAATTATATCTGAAGCTCAATTTACCCGTAGAAAATAAGAAGGCGGGGTAATACTATCCCTAATCCCTAATGCCTAATGCCGAACCCTATCCAACCAGAGGAACTATGAAACCCCTTCCCCACCCTTTTGATGACAGAGACGGCTTTATATGGGTTGATGGCGCGTTTGTGCCATGGCGGGAAAGCACGGTGAACATTTTAACACACGGGCTGCATTATGGATCAGCGGTGTTTGAGGGCATCCGTGTATACGACGGCAAGCCGTTTAAGCTGCAAGAGCACACAGAGCGTCTGTTTACCTCTGCTGAAATTTTGGACATGACCATCCCGTTCACGGTGGAAGAAATTTTCCAAGCCACCCTTGATATTGTGGCAAAGCAAGGTGTTATCAACGGATACATCCGCCCGATTGCATGGCGTGGCAGTGAAATGATGGCAATTTCTGCCCAACACACCAAAATTCACGTGGCGATTGCAACATGGGAAACAAAAACCTATTTTGCGCCAGAATTGCTGGAAACGGGGATTAAACTCATCACCTCAAAATGGGCACGCCCTGCCCCCAACACCGCCCCCACTGCCAGCAAAGCAGCGGGATTATACATGATTTGTACCATCAGCAAACATGAAGCGGAACGCCAAGGCTATCACGATGCGCTGATGCTCGATTGGCGCGGACAAATTGCCGAAGCCACTGGCGCAAACATTTTCCTTGTACAAAATGGGGCACTCCACACCCCCACCCCCGATTGCTTTCTTGATGGCATCACCCGCCGCACGGTGATGAAACTCGCCACAGAGTTAGGCTATACTGTTGTTGAACGCGCCATGCTCCCCGAAGAACTGAGCAGCGCCAAAACGCAAGAAGTGTTCCTCACGGGCACCGCCGCCGAAATCACCCCCGTTGGCAGCATCGACAGGCATGTTTATGGCGTGGGGAAAATAACCCGTCACCTGATGGAAGAATACAGCAAGCTCGCGCGGGGGCGTTGATTGTTGCATTATGGCACTCGACTTTCCCCACATTGACCCCGTCGCCGTCAAAATCGGTTTTATCGCTGTGCGGTGGTATTCGCTTGCGTATCTCGCAGGGATTATTGGCGGGTGGTATTACACGGTGTGGCTTGCCAAGAAAATTGGCAGTGTGATCACCAAACCGTTTTTTGATGACTATCTGCTCTATGCCACGTTCGGGATTATCCTCGGTGGGCGATTGGGCTATGTCTTGTTTTATAATGCCGAATACTACCTCAACCATCCATTCCATATTTTAAAGTTGTGGGAAGGCGGGATGTCGTTCCACGGCGGGCTGTTGGGAGTAATTTTCGCAACGTGGCGGTTTACCAAGTTATATCGACTCCCGTTTCTACACTTTGGCGATATTATTTGCACCACCGCCCCAATCGGCTTATTTTTCGGCAGGTTAGCAAACTTTGTTAATGATGAACTGTATGGACGGGTGACAGATGTGGCGTGGGCAGTAAAATTTCCCCACGGCGGCTATCTCCCCCGCCACCCCAGCCAGCTTTATGAGGCGGGCTTGGAAGGCCTCCTCCTCTTTCTAATCCTGTTTATTGTGGCGCGTACTGTGCGTGTTATCCACAGAACGGGGCTGCTCACGGGGATTTTCTTTGCAGGCTATGGTGCTGCTCGCTTTGTCGTGGAATTTTTCCGCGAGCCCGACGCGCAAATCGGCTATTACGCCGCAGGGCTAACACTAAAACTCACACAGGGGCAATTGCTGTGCCTGCCGATGATTGCCATCGGGCTGTATCTCATCATCCGCAGCCTGAAACAACACCCGCCGCAGTATCGGATTGTGATTGAGCGGGAATAAACCTGACAAATCTCGGTGTCGGGTATATCTATTGGTAACTACCTAGCTACGGTCATCTTCTTATCCTCAAGGCACGAGGCGCGAGGCGCGAGGCACGAGGTGTTAGGCACTAGGGGCTAGGCGCTAGGGATAAGGTTGATACTCTTTCTTTTCCTCGTGCCTCGTGCCTCATCCCTTGACGGCTGTAGCTAAGCAGTTACCTTTTTTACGCCCCCCCCAAACCCAAGAACCCGAAACCCGCGCACACCAAAAGCCCCGATGCGGTTTTCCGCTCAGGGGGAGAGTTCGTAAAAAAATAGGCGGCACAGAAATGTATCCGACATGATGATCGCCTGATACCCGCACCAATCCCATTAAATTCCTGCTATTTGTCT
>JBILKT010000084.1:0-7429 GCA_044376545.1 Alphaproteobacteria bacterium | reverse complement strand
AGGCTTTAGGGCACCTCTAAAAACTTAAGCGGATTAGTATTACGCCGCTTCCAGCGTGCCTTCCATCACCGCTAGCATGGTTTTACCCAATTCAGCAGGAGAGGCGGAGACAAAAATGCCTGCTTCACGCATGGCGTTCATTTTGCTGTTGGCATCGCCTTTGCCACCAGAGATAATGGCGCCTGCGTGTCCCATGCGTTTCCCAGCGGGAGCAGTAACGCCTGCGATAAAGCCAACGGTGGGCTTTTTGATTTTGCTGTCTTTGATGAATTGCGCCGCGTCTTCTTCTGCTGCGCCGCCGATTTCCCCGATCATGATGATACCTTCGGTTTCAGGATCGCGGAGGAACAAATCAATCGCATCAATGAAGTTCGTGCCGTTCACAGGGTCACCGCCGATGCCGATGCAGGTGGTTTGCCCCAAGCCTGCCGCAGTGGTTTGCGCCACGGCTTCATAGGTGAGCGTGCCAGAGCGAGAGACAATCCCGATTTTCCCGCGCTTGTGGATGTGCCCCGGCATAATGCCGATTTTGCATTCACCCGGCGTGATGATTCCGGGGCAGTTAGGCCCGATGAGGCGGCTGTTCGTGCCACTCAGCGCACGCTTTACTTTTACCATGTCGAGCACAGGAATGCCTTCTGTGATGCACACGATGAGCTCGATTTCCGCATCAATGGCTTCTAAAATCGCATCTGCTGCAAAGGGAGGCGGCACATAGATGACAGAGGCGTTGCAGCCTGTTTTGGCTTTGGCTTGCTCAACGGTGTCGAACACAGGCAAATTCAGGTGGAGAGAACCACCTTTACCGGGGGTGACGCCGCCCACCATTTTGGTGCCGTAGGCAATGGCTTGTTCCGAGTGGAACGTGCCTTGGGCGCCGGTGAAGCCTTGGCAGATGACTTTAGTGTTTTTATTGACGAGGACGGACATAGTTTCTCCTAATTCCAAATAGATGAAAAATGTAAAGGTATAGATAACTTCTGGGCGATAGCGGCTTGCTCTCTATCAAATGTTGCTAAGGGCATATTCATAGATGCTGCGATTGAAATGTAAACACAATCTGCAACGGGGTGACGATATGTTCGGGCTAATTTTTGTGCATCTTCTAAATAATCGGCTAAACGACGATGAAAGGAGAGCCGTCCTTGCAAAATATTTTGCCAATCTGCACATAAAAAAGCCGCTTCCGTGTCGGTTATTACACCCATGCGAGATTTTTTGCAGAGAGTAGAATAGACCTCCAAAGAAAGTAAGTCTGATGCAACGAGTTTTTCTTCTGTTGATGCAAGTTGTATTGCGAAGTCTGAATAGATTTCGTTGGAAAACCACTTAACAGCGACACTTGCATCGACAATCATGCCTACCAGCTATCCCGCATCTCGCGAATCAGCGGCGTACTGTCTGGCATTTCTCCATATGTCTCCCGCATGTATGTTTGTATTTCGACAATACGCTGTACAACTTCTTGTTTTGTAAGGGGGGCAGTCTGGCGAATGGCATTGGCAAATTGTTCTTCCAAGGGTGTGCCACTCCTCTCTGCTTCCCGCTTATGTGCAGCAAAACTTAAATCGTCAATGGGTATGGTTATGGTATGCATTAGTCAACTATACAAAATTTTTGAGTTTTTCTCAATACCAAAACCTTACGCAGCCGCTTTCACCGCTTTCACGATTTTTTCCGCTGCATCAGCAAGGTTATCGGCAGAGACAATTGGCAAGCCGCTTTCTGCTAGAATCTTTTTGCCCAAATCAACATTCGTGCCTTCCAAACGCACCACTAAAGGAACATGGAGACTCACTTCTTTCGCTGCTGCAATGATGCCGTCTGCGATAATGTCGCAACGCATAATGCCGCCGAAGATGTTTACCAAGATGCCTTCCACGTTCGGGTCAGACAGGATGAGTTTGAAGGCGGTGGTGACGCGCTCTTTGGTTGCGCCGCCGCCGACATCGAGGAAGTTTGCAGGCTCTGAACCATACAGCTTGATAATGTCCATGGTTGCCATGGCAAGCCCTGCACCGTTCACCATGCAGCCAATTTTGCCATCGAGTTTAATGTAGTTGAGGCTGTGCTTGATGGCTTCTAATTCCATCGGGTCTTCTTCGTCTTCATCGCGCAATGCTTCAACGTCGGGGTGACGGAAGAGGGCGTTGTCGTCAAAGTTCATTTTGGCATCAAGGGCAATCACATCGCCTTTGCCGGTGACAACGAGCGGGTTGATTTCCACGATGCTGGCATCCATATCGATGAATGCTTTGTAGAGTGCGTTCACGAATTTGATGCAGGATTTTACTTGGTCGCCCTCTAAACCCAAGGCATAGGCGACTTTGCGCCCGTGATAGGCTTGTAAGCCCGCCGCAGGGTCAATAGAAAAGCTGATGATTTTTTCAGGGGTGTGCGCTGCCACTTCTTCAATGTCCATCCCGCCTTCGGTGGAGCAGAGGATGGTGATGCGCGAGGTGTCGCGGTCGGTGAGCATGGAGAGGTAGAGTTCGCGCTTAATGTCGCAGCCGTCTTCGATGTACAGACGTTTCACTTCTTTGCCTTCAGGCCCTGTTTGGTGGGTAACAAGCTGCATCCCCATCAGGGCTTTGAACTGGGTTTTTACATCCTCAACAGATTTTACAACTTTTACGCCGCCGCCTTTGCCGCGTCCGCCTGCATGAATTTGTGCTTTGACAACATACACGGGCCCGCCGAGGTCATTCGCCACTTTTACCGCCTCTTGTTCGGTATAGGCAACGCCGCCGCGCGGCACGTTGACACCGTATTTTTTGAGGATTTCTTTGGCTTGATACTCGTGAATGTTCATATATTTTCTCGCAGAATGTTCTGATGATGGCTGTTGATAATAGAGTTGGGGAGAGTTGGCAAGTTATTTAGAGGGCTGTTCATTTCAGAATTATTAAGGTAACTATCTAGCTACTCTTCAAGGGACGAGGCACTAGGCACTAGGCACTAGGCATTAGGCACTAGGCACTAGGGATAAGGAAAAAGAAGGGACTATTTTGATATTCTTTCTTTTCCTCGTCCCTTGAAGAGTAGCTAGGTAGTTACGAAATTAACAGCCCCGTAACAATAGTCTGCAACAAAGCCTTGACACATTTGCATAACCTGCGTTATTCCTGCGGATAGGCATAGTAAAATAAGCTAAAAAACGATAATTATCTTTAATTTCTTTAATTTTATTGGAGTAACCTTTGGCAAATGCAATTGCTCAGTTGAGCCAAACAGTAAAAACAGTAAAAGAAGACACCGCTTCGTTTCGTCATTACGAGGAGCTTACCGGCGCGGTAGGCCGCAGCATTCGCTTCCGCCCAGAAAGATTTTCCGCTGAAACCTTGTTTCGCAGTACACAGCCCACCGTTTCTATTTCTGGATGCGAGGCCAAACTTATTGATGCGAGCTTTTCTGGTCTTTCCTTTGTTGCCCCAAAAAAACGCCTCTTGCCCTTGACCATGGGCAGCCAGCATGTCGTGCGCTTGCAAACAGGCGAAAAAATCATTTTTGAGGGCACATGCCGCGTTGTGCGCGAAGAAGCGAATCCTTTTGGCAATAAGGTCGGCGTTGCCTTAGAAGATGGCTTGTTTATTCCCGAAGACGTTCAAAAAAAATATGCAAAAATATTGCTGGAGCGCGCTTTAACGAAGGGCTCAAGTCTGGATGCCGCGTTGATTCCAGCGGAGTATAGGTTGCTTTGCGATAAGGTGCTGCTCCTACTACGGTATTATCGGCGGCACCTCAATGCCTATGAAAAAACGCCGCACAGTGATGCTGAAAAAGCTGAGGCACTGGCTGTTGCGGAAGCAGCGCTTATTCGGCAATGGGAAGAGATTGTGCTAGAGGCTAACGCGCTGATTGATGTGTTGGCAACGAAGCCAGAGGCGAAGCTGGCGCTCAAGCGCTACACCGAAGAAATGTTAACGCCTGAGTTCTTAGGTGCTCCGTTCTGGTGGCGTAGTTATTATAAACCTTTGGGTTATCCTGGTGATTACAGGGCAATGGAATACATCTATAATAATGAAGCCTTAGGGGACGGGCTATTTGATAAACTCGCCCATCGTATGGGAATGTATATGGGGCAATTTGTTCGCGAACGGATGCATTTTGCCGCAGATATGATAGCCGCTATCGCAACAGCGCACCCCAAGAAGCCTTTGCGTATTACCAACGTTGGCTGCGGCATTGCCGTGGAGCTTGAAACATGTGCACGCCAAGGGTTGTTTCCGGCGGAATCCGTATTGACGCTGGTTGATCAAGACATGGGCGCGATGAATGCCGCCTATCGTGGTGTAAGCCAAGCGCTGCAAACGCTACCTGATCACAACGTCACACTCAATACGCTGAATACCACCTTTCTAAAGCTGTTTGAAACCGATACGCTGTTTGCCGGTCTTCCGCCGCAGGATGTTGTCTATAGCCTAGGGATTATGGATTACCTCTCGCCGAAAAGGGCAAGGGATTTTACCACCGCGCTATATCGCCATGTATCGCCAGGCGGTACGCTGCTGATTGCCAACGTGCGTCAGGCAACGGGTAAATTGGAGTGGGCTGTCAGCTATATTTTTGATTGGGACTTGGTGTATCGCAGTCAGACGGAGATGTTGAGTCTGGCAGCTGATATTCCCGATGCGATTGTTGATATTTCTATAGATAGTACGGGGCATGTTTATTTAATGACGCTGCAACGTCCCTTATAAATTTTTTAAGCAGTTCTTACGCGTTCTGGTGGAAAATGAAGCATTACGGTGGTGCCGATGCCAACAGTGCTCTCTAGTTTTATGCTGCCGCCATGGCGTTGCATCACCTCGACAACAAACGGCAAGCCAAGCCCCGTGCCGCTGGACTCGCGACTTTTGGGATCATGAGTCTGCTCAAAAGGCTTCAGCACCCGTTCCAAATCACCTTCTGGAATTCCTTTGCCCTGATCGATGACCGCAATACAGGCGCCGCCATGATCGTCCCGTTCTAAGCGTATGGTGATGGCCGTGCCCGCATCGCTGAATTTCAGGGCATTGGAAATAAGATTGGTTATCATCTGCCGTGTAAGCCGCGTATCGAGTGTTAACAGTACCTCCTCTTTTATATCGCTGTGCAGCCCGATTTTTTTCTGTTCCGCCATGCCCTTAATTAGCGTGATGGATTCGTGAAGCAGCGCGGTGCTGAGAATGGGTTCTGACTTTAATTCCCAATGGCCGCCGGTGATTTTCGTGTAATCGAGAACATCGCCAATAATGCTGACCAAGTGTTCGGCGCTGGTGCGTATATCACTCGCATAGGTGCGGTATTTTTCGGACAGTGGTCCCATCATTTCGTGTTCCATCATTTCCGCGTACCCCTTGACGGAAATCAGCGGTGAGCGCAGCTCATGGCTCATAACGGAAAGAAAATCGGATTTTGCTTTGTTGGCGGATTCCGCAATTCTTGCTTTTTCCAGTAGAAGTTGACTCAGTTTAAAGTTTTGGCGAGAGGAATACTCAAGAAGATATGCTGCTATCGAACAAAGAACTACAGCCGCTGTTAAGAAAAAAATGTTGGAGTAAAATGTTCTTATTTCAATTGGATTAATTATGAGCGCAGCAATCGCATATAATCCCAGATAGGAAAAACAGATAATTGCAGTATGCGTAAAGCAAATAAAAAATAACATACAACAATAAAAGAGCACAATTATTATTCCAGCGTAGTACAATGCGGCGACATATTTATCTTGCGTCGCAATCATCACAATGAGTGAACAGCCTACCATGAGAGTTGCTACGCTGTAAGTAAAGCGTTCGTAGGCACTATAACAGTTTAAATACCCCAATAGCGCAACTCCTGCTAACGCAGGAATGCCTATTATTAATCGGTAAAGCCATAATTCGTAATAATCCTCAGATACCAAATAATCTAGAAACCCAAAGCCGCCGTAAATGCAAATTGCTAACAAACTAGTTATGTTACGTATAAACTGAATATTAATTGCATGAGTCGCTCGGTATTTTTTCTCCGTCTCGAAATTGTCAAATTCCAACGACCACCACTTCCATTTATACAATGGTGACGTATTGTTTGATGCAATGCTCTTTGTCATTCGCCCTCGGGCGCGTAAAAAAAGTTTTTTCTGGCCGGCAATAATTCGGCAACTTCGCGCAGCAAATCGAATATCCCAAATGGTTTCACCATTGTTTTCGTCACGCCAGAGGCATTAATTGTCACCAAGTCTTCCGACATGGAAAAGGCAGTGGCCGCTAAAATAGGAATATGTTTCAACGCATCATGAGCGCGAATTTGCTTGGTGAGGGTGATCCCCGATATCCCAGGCAAACCAATATCCATGATGATCAAGTCGGGTTTATGTGCCTCAACCGCTGCAAAAACCTCGCGTCCATCTAAGACTGATACAACTCTATAGCCCTTAACGGTAAGTACGTCTGTAAACAAGCGAACGCTGGTCGGAAGATCTTCGGCAATCAAAATACAGGTGGTGTCATTTGCTGGGATCATAGCGTTTAAAGTATCCGAAAATTCTTAAAAAGATCTTAAGAGCTCTAAAAACGTAACTCCCTAGGTACTCTTCAAGGCACGGGGCGCTAGGCACTAGGGGCTAGGCGCTAGGGACAAGGAAAAGAAAGAGTATCAAGATAGTCCCTTCTTTTTCCTCGTGCCTAGCGCCTAGTGCCTCGTGCCTTGAGGATCAGAAGATGACCGTAGCTAGGGAGTTACCTAAAAACTCGGATTTTCAGCGACAAACGAGCCTGATTGTAGGGTTACTAACAGCCCTGAAGTTATTTACCGCATTGCCACCACATCCCCCTCATTAGTGAGAAGATAGAGTGTGCCCCGCGCAATGACGGGATCGGCGATGGTGGGGGCGGGTAGTTCTTCTGTTCCAAGGATTGCGCCTGTAAGGGGGGAAACGCTGACCAGTTGCCCCAAAGAGTTAGTGAGCAATAGGCGATTGCCGCCGATAATCGGGCTGCTCCATGTGATAGGGTCTTTCTTTTCTTCCCCATCTTCAAAGCGTTGTAGCTGTAAAACCCAGCGGATTGCGCCGTCTGTGCCAAGGCACAGCAATTGGCTGGTGTTGGTGACAACATAGAGATAATCACTTGCAAGTCCCCCTGCTAGCCCCCCCGCTAGCCAAGGACTGTGGATGCTGCCGATGTCTTTGCTCCACAGGCGTTTGCCAGAGCGGGCATCCACGGCTATCATCCGATTGCCGTGTCCCACAGCAAAGACGTTGCCGTTGTGAATGATAGGACGACCGACAATCGAGGAGAGCGAGGCGGCGGCAGAAAGGCGACTGGCGGCACTGAGTGATTGCTCCCACACGGTGCGCCCATTGTTATTGAGCACGCCTGTGAGTTCGCCTGAAGAATAGGGGACAACAACAAGGTCGTTATCGGCGGCAACACTGCCTGTGCCTGCAATGGCGGTTGTCTCG
>JBILKT010000083.1:0-7435 GCA_044376545.1 Alphaproteobacteria bacterium | reverse complement strand
TTATCATTTGTATATTTTTGGCGCGCAACATCCGCAATCTATAGGTGTTAATGTCCCCCTTGATCCCTATTTCCAGAGGCTAATTGATTTAATATACAAAGAAGACAAAGCGTTGAAAAAAGAAAAATTAATAACGCTAAAATCTTTGCCTAAAAAAGCACCATTAAAAACAGAAATTATAGATGAACTGAAAGAAAAGCTAGTAAATCGCGTGCATTTTGTTGGCGCACTTTCTGATGCTGATTTTATCGAAGCACTGCGGTTTAGTGATTGTACTGTGTTGCCCTATTTAGAAGTGGGACAGAGCATGTCGGGTGTTATCTCGATAGCGTTAGAAGCAGGTGCAAATTTATTCTGCACTAATAATTTTTCATTTAATGAAGCCCGTAAAATGTATGGTGATGTGTACCATACCTTTGATATTGGCAATTATCTGGAATTAGCCGAAAAAATCCAAATTGCGTCTAAAGATTTTACGGAAGCGCGGGAAAAAGCCTATCAAAAATATAATATCCGCAGCAATGTACGCAAGCACCTTGAGGAGATGGGGCATTCTGTCAGCTCTTAAAAACCTGCTTTTTGGTAATTTCTGGCGTTTTGTTCATTACCTTATAAAAAAAACCAATAAAGGGATTTAACAATCTCAAGGGAGATTTGATTGCAAAGGCAATGCGTGTGAGGTGAGCACCTAAATCTTGTTTTATTGAATAGGTAGTAAGCCCTAATTCCAGCTGTGCCGCACCTGCGTTGATACTGGTTTCAATCACCTTATGCCCCGCATAAAGATACAAGCTATCATTGGCAGCCACAGCGCGACCAAAATACAGCCAACGCATCAGTGTTCCGTCTTGCAACATTAATGCATGTCCCAAAAGCTCTTCTTTTTTGAAGAATAACAATATCTTTGCCTGACCTTGAAACGCCTCAGCCAAGGCGCGGTAAAAAGTGGGGGTGAGAATTTCACGCTTAAATTCATCAGCCCCCTGATGCACCACCAACCACTGCGCACATAAAATGTCGCTATACGCTGCAAAATCGTCGATGACCTCACAGCGTACCTGTGATGCTTCAATGCGTTTTACATGCCTTAATTGTTTGCTGCGGTAATCGCTTTTGAGTTGCCTAAAATAATCTGCCATGCTTTGCCATGGTAAATCCATGTAAGTATTGGGCAGACCAGACACAAAACTGTAGCCACGTTGTGCGAATGCAACCTGATGCGCAGCGGTGTCTGGCTCAAAATCTCGGATAACAATCAGCAAATTTTTTTCTTGGCGTGCCACTTGTCGTAATACAGCATCAAGTGCTACCGAAAAATCGGTAATCTTTGTGTGCGCGGCAACCACATATCCAGGGCTGTTGAGAATAATAGGTGTGCCACATTCGATCATGCTTAGCTTTAAAAAGCGCGGCCACAACCGACGCACCTGCTCGAGACTGAGGCGTAGCCAACGGGGGGCGAAAATAGCAATATCCGTGGTGATCGAATAAAATGACGCGATTCCAGCCAGCAATCCATCAGCCGCATAGAACAATGCGTAACGATATGAAAAATCGTTTAGCTTAGATTCTTCAATAATGCTCCAAAAATCATGAGAGAATGTTACAGAACGGGTTATTGCCAGCGCGTCCCAGATGTCTTTTGGTACGGTGGCAATACTCGAAAACACGGCAACAGTGAAGGTGCCAGCTTGCAATTTTATTACTGTATCGGTATCAATCATGGCGTATTGTGATATCTTATCCCCACAAATGCAAGGGCTTTGCGATGACCATTCTTATTACTGGGGCAAGTGGATTTATTGGCAGCTATTTGGCGCGTCGGTTGATCAAGGCGGGGCAGCGCCCGCGCTTGCTAGTGCGAAATTCAGTGCTATTGGATGATACTGTGCGTCAAGGCGCAGAAATCATCGTTGGGGATCTTGCTAATCACGAAGCATTAAAAGTCGCCGTACAGGGTGTTTCAGTAGTGTATCATTGTGCCGCGAATGTGCACACTTGGGATAGCCTTGATGCCTACACCGCAACGAATGTAAGAGGTACGCAAAATTTGCTCGATGCAATTGCCCAATATTGCCCAGAATTAAAGCGGCTTGTGCATTTGTCGACTGTAGATGTGTATGGTTTTCCAACGGAGCCTTGCGACGAACAGACCTCTCTTCCTATCAGCAAGTTTGGATATGGGGAGAGCAAGCGACTTGCTGAAGAACGTATTCAAGCGTGGGGTAAGGCACAGAGCATTCCCTACACCATTTTAAGACCCTGTAATGTTATTGGTATCGGCAGTCCTTTTATTAAGCGCATTACAGACATGCTGCAACATGGTGTGATGTTGAGCATTGATCAAGGGCGCGTGCATGGCGGCTTTGTGTATGTTGAACATGTATTAGATTATATGTGTTGGGCAGCGACGGCGGATATTGCTGCATTTCAATGCTATAACGTACGCGATGCATATGATGCATCATGGGCAGAATTTTTAAGCGGTGTGCGGGCGCGGCTTTCTCGGCGTGGGCTAGTAATTAATTTGCCCTACCTCGCCGCAAAAATAGTAGCGAGGCTTTGCAAGGGGCTATATGGGTTGTTTGACAAGGCGCGGGAACCATTATTACATCCGCTGATTATCGATATTTTCGGGCGCACCTGCGGACATTCTGCGGCAAAAATTTATCGCGACAGTGGCATAAAACATGAAACGACTTTTTATGAAGTGCTAGATCGATGCTTTCTAAAAGATGCGAGGCATTTTGTATTTTTGCAAGGTATGCCGTGTGGTTTTTTTAAAGCATTGGCGCGGGCATTAACTGCGGATGGAGCACGCACGACGGGGATTAGTTTATGTGCGGGTGATCGGTGGTTTCAAGCGGGGGCAACGCGGAAGCACTATCGTGGCAGTTTTAATGCGTGGCCTGATTTTATCAACCAATTTTTTTTGCAAGAAAGAGTAACGGATTTAGTGTTACTTGGCGAGCAACGTCGCTACCATCGTGAAGCAATCATCGCCGCAAAAGCCCTGAATATTCGCGTTACTGTTACCGATTTTGGCTATCTACGTCCAGATTGGATCACATGGGAACGCGATGGGATGAGTGGTAATTCACGCTTTCCCAAAGATGCAGAGAGCATTCGCGCCCTTGCGGCACAGTGTCCACCAGTAAACTGGACGCGCCAGTATCAAGATAGTTTTGCCCGTATGGCGATAGGTGATTTGGTTTTTAGTTTTACCAATGTGTTCTTTTGGTGGCTGTATCCTTATTATAAAAGTACTATTCTTCGCCCCCATCCGCTAATCTATTTCCCCTTGATGGGCGTGCGGTTGTTAACAGAAAAGACCCGTCATGCCATTGCATTGAAGAAATTTGATGCCTATCGCCAGCGTCGTCGATCTTATTTTCTCTTTCCCATGCAACTTGAACATGATTTTCAAATGGCTGCGTATTCTCCTTTTGCCAGCGTTGAGGATGTATTGCACCACGTTTTTGCTTCGTTCTCCGCGCATGCTCCCGTGAATACCGATTTGGTTTGTAAATGTCATCCGCTGGATCCAGGGTTGCGGCGTTGGTCCGTTCGTATTCAAAAGCTAGCACGGCATTATAAAATAGAAGATCGAGTATGCTATATTGATGGATGTTATTTAAGCGCGATGATTCCCGATGCGGCGGGTATGGTCACAGTTAATAGTACGTCTGGGGTAGAGGCTTTACAGGCTGGATGCCCGACTTTGGTGTTGGGGCAGGCAGTATATGACATACAGGGACTTACCGATCAAAACGGGATTGATCACTTTTGGCATAATCCCACGCCACCAGATAAAACCCTCACTGAGGCTTTTATGCAAGCCATTGCTGGTACTATTCAAATTCGTGGGGTATATTTTTCTGCACGGGGAATGCAGGCGGCGGTAGATGCTGTGCGAGAGAGGTTGAATTCCCTGCCCCCACCTTCGCGAGGATAAAAACGCCAGTAGGGGATCGTTTTTTAGCGCAGGCTTTACCGACCGCAAGATTCTTTTGGTAATCTTGACGTGCGATCGGTATATTTGTGCAAACCTTCAGGTGCGAGCGGTATAGGGAGGTCTCATTGTCAAACGTCTGCCCATCGTGCTTCAAATTTGTACGAAATGTCTTCACAAACTGGCGCATATCCTTGTTATACCAATCCGCTTAAATTTCTGAAATAACCTACTGTAACTGCTGCATAAGCTCCCCCCAAGCAAGAAGAGGCGCGATATGCACAAATTGGTAGAACATAATACGATAGAAGAATTGAACGCAGCATCACGGGAAGTAAAGAGTGGGCGCGTTGCGAGGCGTATTTTGATGATTCGAGACATGCAGTCTGGCATGCAACGCCGCAAGCCAACATAGAAATGATGCAGTTGCACCTTAATGAAATCAGCACGCAACTCCCTGAAAATACCCACGCCGCTATCATTATGGATGGCGCAAAATGGCATGATACACCCAAACTCATCGTCCCTGAGAATATCACTGTCGTTCTTTTTACAGCAGATCCCGTTGCTGCAAAGACGCACATTCTGAGTCTTGAAATTTTTGAGAAGAATACGGTGCACACTCAAGATATTTTTGCCGATGTTTAACAGACTAAAAGTGTCATAAGCGTTTGTAACTAAATAATTATCTAGTCCACCCCCAAACAAAAGCCAACTAACATGCTGTAAAAATTTACTATTTACATTCGTATTTTATATGGTAGAGTTCAAATGTTGCTGCTGCCCATGTGCACGGCAACCTCGTGAGTCCTTACTCGCGATCAGAAAAGGAGCTATCACAGTCTAATCTTTTTGCCCACGGGCTTCTAGGTTTTCTGTGTACGCGTTTTATCATTCTTTGGTTTCTGGTCGCTGGTGGACTCGCGGATTGTTGAAGTGTGTCCTCCAGTTGTTTTTACAACGTTTATTATGGAGGACTCTTATGAATACTACGCTTCAACCTACCCCTAAATCTCTTCCCATCACCTCTCTAAAGCCGCATCCCCACAACGCGCGCACGCACAATAAGCGGCAGATTCGCAAGATTGCCGATAGTATTCGTGCGTTTGGGTTTATTGGTCATGTGCTGATCGACAAAGATCATCAGATTATTGCGGGACACGGGCGTGTAGAAGCAGCAAAGCTGTTGAAATTTGACGACGTGCCGACGCTCTGTGTGGGGCATCTTACCCCAGAGCAATTGCGCGCGTATATGATCGCGGATAATCGCCTTGCTGAACTGGCAGGCTGGGATGAAGGCTTGCTGGCGATTGAATTTCAGCATTTTCTGCAGATGGATCTGGATTTTGATGTGTCGATCACGGGCTTTGATGCGCCGCACATTGATATGTTGATTATGAAGCAGCAACATGATGATGCAGATGAGGAGCCACCCCTTGAAATAGACGATGCCGTCCCGATTGTAAGTAGGCGGGGTGATTTGTGGGTGCTGGGCAATCACCGCGTTTATTGCGGCGATGCGCTTGAGGAACAATCCTATCAACACTTGATGCAGGGTGCGTACGCCGACCTGATTTTTACCGATCCGCCCTATAACGTGCCGATCGTTGGGCATGTATCGGGGTTGGGGAAGCACACGCATGCTGAATTTGCGATGGCATCGGGCGAAATGAACGATACGCAATTCGTTGATTTTTTGAACGGCGTTTTTCAGCGTATGACGCAGCATGCGCGTGATGGTAGCATTCATTTTTGCTGCATGGATTGGCGCGGCGCTGACAAAGTTTCCCGTGCGGCACAGCATATTTACAGCGAACTCAAAAACATCTGCGTGTGGAACAAGGATAAAGGGGGGATGGGCTCATTGTATCGCTCAAAACATGAATTTATCTTCGTTTATAAGCAGGGCGATGCACCGCATGTGAACAATGTTGAACTTGGACGCCACGGTCGCAATCGTACAAATGTGTGGAATTACCCCAGTGCAAACAGCCTGATGCACCGCGATGGCGGTATGCTTGCCCAGCATCCTACCCCAAAGCCCGTCGCCATGGTGGCAGATGCCATCCGCGATTGCTCAAACCAGCATAATATTGTGCTTGATCCCTTTGGCGGTAGTGGCAGCACGCTGATTGCGGCAGAGGTGACAAAGCGTCATGCGCGGGTGATGGAAATCGAACCGCTTTACGTTGATTTAATGATTCGTCGTTGGCAGCGCAAAACCCTGCAAACGACAACGCTTGCCGCAACAGGGCAATCGTTTGAACAAGTAGCTGCCGAACGCGTTGTTTCCGCGGGAAAGGCGGTGGCATATGCCTAAGAATGAATACACCATCGGTCGCGGCAAACCACCCTCCGCAACACAATTTAAGCCAGGTCAATCAGGCAATCCAGCGGGTCGTCCTAAGGGCAGCAAGAACTTCAAGACGGATTTTCTGGAGGAATTGCAATCAACGATTGAGATTAGCGAAGGGGGCGAGAAAAAGCAGATTACCAAGCAGCGTGCTTTGTTTAAGCGGCTTATTAATGCTGCTATTGGTGGAGATGTCAAAGCCGTCGATGCAGTTATGAAGCTGTGCCTGTTCTTCACCGAACCTGAGGAGATTGCAGCAGATAATAGCCTGTCCACGGAAGACTGGAAGCTAGTGGGAGCTTTTATGGAAAATCTACGGGGTAATGATGTTACATATACATAATCTTCCCCTAAAAATCCAACGCAAAGCCCTTCATTGCGCCTTGCGCGAAGACTTTTGTATTTTTCTTCGTAAGGCGTTCCATGATGTGCATGGAGTGTCTCTAAAGTGGAACTGGCACCATGAAGTGATTTGCGATGATTTGATGGCCGCTTATCGTGGTGAAGAGCGCCGCTTGATTATCAATGTGCCACCGCGTTCGTTGAAATCCTTCATTTGCAGCGTTGCGTTTCCCGCGTGGCTGATGGGGCGCAATCCCCGCATAAAAATCATCGGGGTCAGCTATGCCCAAGACCTAGCGAACAAGTTTTCGCGTGAGCAGCGCATGTTGATGATGCAGTCATGGTATCAGGAGGTATTCCCGAATGCCCGCATCAACCCCAAAAAAGCTGGTGAAGGCGAATTTGAGTTGCTGGGCGGTGGTTTTCGCTTAGCAACCTCTACTGGCGGTACCCTGACTGGTCGTGGTGCGGATCTTATCATCATCGATGACCCTATTAAACCGCAGGACGCGCTGTCCGAAACCATGCGCACGAACGCCAATAACTGGATCGACAGCACACTGATGACACGTCTTGATGATAAGCAGCGCGGTATCATGGTTATGATCATGCAGCGTCTACATGAAGAAGACAGTACCGGTCATTTACTTGAAAAAGACGGTTGGCAACATCGTTCTTTTGCAGCAATTGCCATGGAAGATGAGTGCTGGAAACTACGTAATGGCGTCATGCACAGGCGTAAAACGGGTGAGTTGCTTCACCCACAACATGAACCGCAATCTGTATTG
>JBILKT010000082.1:0-7447 GCA_044376545.1 Alphaproteobacteria bacterium | reverse complement strand
ATTGGGATGATCAAGACGACTAAGTTTCGGCCCTTCGCCTTCCACAAAGGTAACGTGCTGCCCCAAAGCATAGGGAATCATCAGGATATCTGAAAAAATAATGGCGGCATCAAGATCAAAACGGCGCAAGGGTTGCAGCGTTACTTCTGCTGCCAACACAGGATTGCGGCACAAGTTCATAAAACTGCCCGCTTCTGCGCGTATTTTCAGGTATTCAGGCAAATATCGCCCTGCTTGCCGCATGAGCCAAATAGGTGGCGTTGTGGATTGTTGGCGGAGTGCTGTCACAAGAGGTGTTATCATAGCACCTCTTATACACCAGGACTTACGCAGTGCTCGTCTTTTTTGCGCTTTCAGCGTTATAAAATTGCTCAAAATGCTCATTTACCTTTTGTAAACTCCGCTTTTTCGCAATTTTCTGCCTTGAAATCATCAAAAAATCCTTCACCTGCGTAAGTCCTAATACACAAGCGTTTTGAAGAGTCACAAAAAATTTATACCATTTCTCTTGATTGTTTGGTAGATAGCAGAGACTCAAACCATTGTAGGGCAATACCATGCGCAAAACTTTTCTCACCACAACCGCCATTACTGTGTTACTGAGCGTTACAGCATTTGCAGCGAAAGATGCTCGCCCCTTGCGCCTTGTGGGCTCATCCACTGTGTTTCCTTTTGCAACCACTGTTGCAGAACATTTTAGCAAAATACATGATTTTTCCACTCCTGTCGTGGAAGAAACGGGCACGGGCGGCGGCTTGAAATTATTTTGCGAGGGAGAAGGCAAAAACGCGGCAGATATTGCCAATGCATCTCGCCCTATCAAAGACAGTGAACTTGCGCTTTGTGCTAAAAATGGCATTAAGGATGTGGTTGAATTGCAAATTGGTTATGATGGTATCATCATAAGCAATGGGAAAAGCGCGGCAACGTTTGGTCTTACGACACAACAATTGTTTCTAGCCCTTGCCAAACACGTGCCTGTGAAAGGCAAGATCGTCGCAAACCCTTACAAAACATGGCATGATGTTGACAGTAATTTGCCAAAACAAAAAATCGAAGTGTATGGTCCGCCGCCCACTTCTGGCACACGGGATGCGTTTGTGGAGCTGGTGATGGAACGGGGTTGTGGCTCTTTTCCAGAAATTACCGCCCTTAAAGAAGGGGAACGCCAAGCTGTCTGCAAAACACTCCGCGAAGATGGTGCATTCATTGAAGCAGGCGAAAATGATAATATCATCATCCAACGCATTGAAACCAACAGTAGCGCTTTAGGCGTTTTTGGGTATAGCTACCTCGAGCAAAATGCCCAAAAAATCAAAGCCCTTACCATTGATGGGGTATCACCAACGTTTGAAAATATTGCGGATGGTAAATATCCCGTTGCGCGTTCTTTGTTTGTATATTTTAAGAAATCGCATCTGAAAAATGGACGGGGCTTGCAAGAATTCCTCACCGAATTCACCAGCGAAGAAGCGATGAGCGATGATGGCTATCTCGTTGATAAGGGCTTGATTCCTCTCATGGCAGAATTGCGCGAAGCACAACGTGCACGCCTTAAAGACGCAAAAACTCTTGAGCCTGCTGCAAAAAAATAGCTAGTATGCTCGAAATACTCGGTATCATCGCAACAAGTGTTCTTCTTGCCTTTATCATCGGCAAAGCAAAAGCTGATGCTATCGCGCAGAAAACGGGGGTCATGTTGCGCTGTCTTTCCACTGCACACGGGTGGTTTGCAGCCCTGCTAACAGGCGGGATTATCCTTGCTGCTCTGCTGATTACAGCACAGCTCCCACACCAAAATGTGTTGATTATCCTTGCCCTTGCGGGCTGTGTAGGCTTGGGCATCAGCCTTTATTGTATTACCCCTGCTTTTAACGCCCGCCGTTATGTGGAAGGGACGGTGAAACTCGCGTTGTTGACAAGCTCGCTGCTAGCTGTGTTGACAACCCTAGGGATTGTATTGTCTCTGATTTTTGAAAGCATTCGGTTTTTTGGCAAAATTCCTCTCTCGGATTTCTTGTTTGGCCTCAGTTGGAGTCCACAAACGGCTATTCGCGCCGATCAAGTGGGCAGCACAGGCGCATTTGGCGCAGTGCCGCTGTTTACAGGCACGCTGCTCATCACGTTTATTGCGATTGCATTGGCCGCGCCCGTGGGGTTGATGTCGGCTATTTACATCAGTGATTATGCAAGCAGTCGAACCCGCGCTATTGTCAAGCCATTACTTGAGCTATTGGCTGGAGTTCCCACCGTTGTCTATGGTTTTTTTGCGATTGTTACGGTTGCGCCGTTTATTCGCGATGTGGCATCAAGCATGGGATTCTCCGTTGCTTCGGAAAGTGCGCTTGCGGCAGGTCTCGTGATGGGAATTATGATTATTCCGTTCGTCTCGTCTTTATCCGATGATATTATTCGTGCTGTGCCACAACGCTTGCGCGATGGTTCGCTTGGCTTGGGCGCAACAAAATATGAAACCGTGCGGTTTGTGGTGTTGCCTGCAGCGCTCCCTGGGCTGGTGAGTGCACTGCTGCTCGCCGTGTCCCGCGCCATTGGCGAGACGATGATTGTGGTGATGGCGGCAGGCATGGCGGCGAATCTTACCGCGAACCCGTTTGCAGCGGTGACAACAGTTACGGTGCAAATTGTGAGCTTACTCGTGGGTGACCAAGAATTTGACAGCCCCAAAACCCTTGCTGCTTTCGCACTTGGTTTAACACTTTTATTTATAACATTGATTTTTAATATTATTGCCCTGATTGTTGTGAAGAAATATCGGGAGAAATATGACTAATTCCGCACGCCACCTCAAAAAACGCCACCTCAAGGAAGCGATATTTCGCCGCTGTGGTTTGTTGTCAATTACCTTTGCGGCAACAATGCTGGCGATATTGCTGGTAGACCTCGGCAGCAAGGCAATCCCTGCGTTTCGACAGTCTATGGTCACGCTTACCGTCTATTACGACCGCAATAATGTGGATGTACTCTCCCCAAGCGCGATTAAAAGTAGTAATTTTCGGGGGATTATTCGTGAGTCTCTTTTTAGTCACTTTCCCGCCATCACCGAACGCAGCGAGAAACGAGAAATTTCAGCACTGCTCAGCGCAACCGCTGATGACGTTTTACGACAACGCCTCCTTCAGAACCCCGCGCTTATTGGTCAACAAGAAGTCATTCGCGTGCCGCTCAGTGACACGGCAGACCAGTATTTGAAACACACCAATTTTAAAACAACCCTTAGCCCCTTGCAAATCAAGGCTTTGGAAGATTTACGGGCACAAGGACTCCTCAGCCGCCCGTTTAATGCCACCTTTTTTACGGCGGCTGATTCCAGACAACCTGAATCAGCAGGGATTTTGGGAGCGTTAGTTGGCACGACGATGACGCTGGGCATTACCATCCTTCTTGCCTTCCCCCTCGGTATCATGGCGGCTATTTATTTAGAAGAGTTTGCGGGCAATAGTCGTCTCCGCAATATTATTGAGATTAATATCAATAACTTAGCGGCTGTGCCCTCCATTATTTATGGGTTATTGGGGTTATCGGTTTTTCTTGTGTTTTTTCAGTGGCCACGCTCATCCCCGCTGGTCGGCGGAGCGGTGCTCGCGCTACTCACGCTGCCTACTGCGATTATCGCAACACGAGCAGCCTTGCAAAGTGTACCCGATTCTATTCGCCAAGCAGCACAAGGGCTTGGGGCATCCCCCATACAAGTGGTGTTTGATCATGTTGTCCCGTGCGCCATGCCCGGTATTTTAACGGGCATGATCTTAGGCGTCGCACGCGCAATTGGCGAAACAGCCCCCCTCCTCCTCATCGGCATGGTTGCTTTTATTAGTGATGTCCCGCATGCTTTAAGCGATTCTGCAACGGTGCTACCTGTGCAGATTTTTTTATGGTCGAGCAATCCTGAAATCGGCTATCAGGAAAAAACGGCTGCTGCGATTATTGTTCTCATGGTATTTTTGCTCACCATGAATGCGGTAGCGATTTATTTACGCAAAAAGCTAGAGAAAAAGTGGTAATCATGGCTGCAACATTGAAAATGCGCGCGCAAAACGTTGATGTATTTTATGGGTTAAAACAAGCGTTGAACGGTATTTCCCTTGATATTGATGCAAAGCAAGTCACAGCCCTTATTGGCCCTTCTGGGTGTGGAAAATCAACCTTTCTGCGCTGCCTAAACCGCATGAATGATGTGGTAGAAGGCTGCCGTGTTGCAGGGGACATCACCCTTGATGGCAACAACATTTATGACGCGAGTGTGGATGTGGTGAACCTCCGCGCCCGCATTGGCATGGTGTTTCAAAAACCGAATCCTTTCCCCAAGTCTATTTTTGATAACGTTGCCTATGGCGCACGGATTCACGGCATCGCCAAGCACAAAGTGGATCTCGAGCAAATTGTCGTCACCAGTCTCACCAAAGCAGGACTGTGGGAAGAAGTCAAAGATCGCTTAAAAGAAGCAGGTACCAGCCTTTCGGGCGGTCAACAACAACGCCTCTGCATTGCCCGCGCCATTGCGGTGAACCCTGAAGTCATTCTGATGGACGAGCCATGCTCTGCCCTTGACCCCATCGCCACTGCCCGCATTGAAGAGCTGATGGATGAACTACGCGAGAATTTTACCATCGTGATTGTCACCCATTCCATGCAGCAAGCCGCCCGTGTTTCGCAAAAAACCGCCTTTTTCCATCTGGGCAGCATTATTGAAGTGGGCGACACAGACCAAATTTTCACCCGCCCTAAACACGAAAAGACGCAAGGGTATATTACGGGGCGGTTTGGGTAGTATCTACCTTTTGCACAGGAAGAATGTGCAACGTTTGGCTGGGGCGCCGCGCGGGCCTTTACCGCTCGCAAGATCTTTTTGCAAATCTTGCGGTGCGAACGGTATAGCTGTTGCCTTTTTCTGCTCATCTGTTAGAAGTTTGTTAATAGAAACGGATATACTATACGCATCGCAATGGAAGAAGTTGCGATGGGTATATATCATCTTCACAAAAATTACACAGGAGCTCTCATGTCTCGCAATAAAATCGCTCTCGTTGGTGCTGGTAACATCGGCGGTACACTCGCCTTTCTCGCAGGCTTAAAAGAATTAGGCGACATTGTATTGTGCGACGTGGCAGACGGCATTCCCCAAGGCAAAGCGCTAGATATCGCCCAATCGTCCCCTGTTGATGGATTTAACGTGGCGTTGTCAGGCGCAAGCAACGATTATAGTGCGATTAAAGGTGCGGATGTGGTGATTGTCACCGCAGGGGTTGCCCGCAAACCGGGTATGAGCCGCGATGATTTGCTCGGCATTAACAGTAAAGTCATGGCTGATGTGGCAGCAGGCATTAAGCAATATGCGCCCAAAGCGTTTGTGATTGTGATTACCAATCCACTCGATGTGATGGTGGCTATTCTGCAGCAAAAAAGCGGCTTGCCTGCCAATAAAGTGGTGGGCATGGCAGGGGTGTTAGACTCTGCCCGTTTCCGCTATTTCCTCTCAGAAGAATTTAACGTGTCGGTAGAAGATGTGACAGCATTTGTGTTAGGCGGGCATGGGGATTCCATGGTGCCGCTGGTGCGTTACTCCACTGTTGCGGGCATTCCGTTGCCAGACCTTGTGAAAATGGGCTGGACAACCCAAGCGAAACTCGACCAAATCGTGCAGCGTACCCGTGATGGCGGTGCGGAAATCGTTGGCTTGCTGAAAACGGGGTCGGCGTTTTATGCCCCTGCTGTCTCTGCCATTCAAATGGCAGAAAGCTACCTGAAAGACCAAAAACGCGTGCTGCCGTGCGCCGCGCACCTCACAGGACAATATGGCGTGAACAACCTCTATGTGGGCGTGCCTGTGGTGATTGGCAAAAATGGTGTGGAGCGCGTGGTGGAAATTGAACTCAACGCAACAGAAAAAGCCGCGTTTGATAATTCTGTGCATGCCGTGAAAGGCCTCATGGAAGCGGTGGAAAATTTGCCGAAGGTGGCGTAAAGCTTGTGCTGCATAAAAGACTCTCTGTCTTAAGCGTTTGTCTTTTTAAGATGACCTCTCACCAATTTCCCCGCTTCCTCCTTGTTGGCAGCACTGCTTTTGTGGCGGATATTGTGTATACAAAAGTGATGCTGCTGTTGTTTGCTGTGCCGATTGTGCCGTTGCGCATCAGCTCCTTTCTGATATTTTCCGCCCTCGTGTGGTATGCGAACCGAACCTATAGTTTTCAGGTTGAAAAACCCCCAACATTCAGAGAATACCTTAAATTCATGGTCTCCGTGAGTGTGGGCGGGACGGTGAATGTTGTTGTATCGAGCTATGTTTTACACACCTACACCACCCTCCCCTTCCTTACCACGCTGGCAATCAGCGCTGGCGTTTTAAGCGGGATGGGTTTTAATTTTATGGCAATGCGCTATGTGCTGTGGGGGAAGGATAAGAGTTAGGCGTGTTGCATTGTGTTGGTTGTTTCGTTATTGTACTCAATACGCACGCCGATTGCGCCTACTCTCGACGCAAGTTCTTGCATTATCGCACTACTCAACGTTCCTTCTGCCTCTCTTTTTTGATATATCGTCATAATCTCGCTACGCCATCCCTCAAGAACGTTATTATTTTCAAAATTTGTTGCAATGGCGAGGGACTCGAATTCTTGCATTTTTTTTCGTTCTTCTGGGGTAAACAAGTTGAGAGACAGTTCGGCACGGACTTCTTGCTCTGTCTCTTTTGCCACTCCACTTTCATGTAATACAGCAAAAGCACTGGTTTCGTTACCACCAACCACAGGTCCATCGGAGGCATCTGCAACAATATTATGCATCTGCCGCCCCAATTCTTGTTTACTAACTGCTCCATTAACATCGGTTTTAATATGCGGTGTTGCTTGCACATTCATTGCTTGAGCAACAACCGCCATTTCCTTCCCTGCTTCATAGCCTTTTATTCCCTGCTCCCCCTCCTCATTCATTCGCTTGAACGGTACGGAGGCATTTTGTGCACCCTCTGGGGCATGAAAAAGCGCACTGTCTGCTGCATTTCGTCCCGACGATGGACGAGAATCTATCAACATCAAACTCTCTTGCAAGCTTTGTTTAGAAGCGACTTCCGCCTGCCTGCTACGCCCACTAAATCTCGTTTTCAGGACGGCCGCCGCATTGGCCAGTGCATTCACTACCCGCTCAGAAAAGCTTGGTTCTTTTTTTATGAAGCATCTTTTTAAGTACTCTCGTTGTTGTGCTGGTGTCATTGTTGAGACGCGGCCATCGGACTACATCACCGCAAGGGTGTCTTGCGTTTTCTCAGCAAGAAGGGTGTGTTGGTTACTCATACCAACACTATACACTATATACGAAATAAATCTTGTGTTTTTTTTAATTCATCGAACAAAATATTTCTTGACTTTTCTATAAAATATGTTGTATGTTCAAGTATAACTTTGTCTCATTCTGTGAAAGTATGGAGTAC
>JBILKT010000081.1:0-7469 GCA_044376545.1 Alphaproteobacteria bacterium | reverse complement strand
CTCCCGAATGCCATGGTTGCTACTTTAACGTTCTTGCCGTTTATTCTGAATGGGGCGATTATCACCCTCACAGCGTTAGATTTCCTAGGATTTGGCCTGCCAGCAAGCTCTCCATCGCTGGGTGATATTGTCGCGCAAGGTAAAGCGAATCTACAGGCTCCGTGGCTGGGCATTGCGGCCTTTCTCACTCTTGCTATACTTCTTAGTACCTTAATTTTTATTGGAGAAGCGGTGCGTGATGCAGTTGATACGCGGCGATATACCGATCGAACCTGAAAAGGTTCCGATGAGCATGCACGTGGTTGCCCATTTGACAAATGCGCCGTAATCGGCTAGTACAATCTCATGATACTTACAGGTCTTAAAGCAAAAATTCATCGGGCGGTGCTCACCAGTGCAGAGTTGCACTATGAAGGGTCGATTGCGATTGATAAAAATCTCTGTAAATCTGCCAATATTCTTGAATATGAGCAAGTTGATATTTATAATTGCACTAACGGTGTGCGCTTTACAACGTATGTTATTTATAGCGATAAATCCGATGAAGTTTCAGTAAAGGGTGCCGCAGCTCGCCTTGTGCAAGCGGGGGATGTGGTGATTATCGCTGCCTACGCGCAATTTACCCCAGAAGAGCTTAGTACGTGGAAGCCAACTGTAGTGTTGCGCTAGAACATTTTTCAAAACGGTAAAAAACATGACAAAATCTCCTCTCAAAAAAATTGTACTCGCCTATTCAGGGGGGCTTGACACAAGCGTTATCGTGAAGTGGTTGCAGCAGCAATATAACGCAGAAGTGATTACATTCACGGCCGATATTGGACAGGGCGAAGAAATTGAACCGGCCCGCAAAAAGGCAGAATTGCTCGGCGTGAGAAAAATGTATGTGGAGGATTTACGCGAGGAATTTGTGCGCGATTTCGTGTGCCCCATGTTCCGCGCCAATGCTCAATATGAGGGGCTCTATTTGCTTGGCACCAGTATTGCCCGTCCGCTCATTGCCAAACGGCAGATTGAAATTGCAGCAGAAACAGGCGCGGATGCTGTGTCTCACGGGGCAACGGGCAAGGGAAATGACCAAGTGCGGTTTGAACTTACCTATTACGCCCTCAATCCCAACATTACAATTGTCGCTCCATGGCGCGAGTGGGACTTATTGTCCCGCCAGAAGCTGCTTGGCTTTGCAGAAGCACATCAAATCCCCATCGCCAAGGATAAATATGGTGAAGCCCCCTATTCGGTGGATGCGAACCTGCTACACACATCGTTTGAAGGAAAAGCCTTGGAAGACCCTTGGGTTGCCCCTGATGAGTCGATGTTCCTGCGTACTGTGTCACCAGAAAATGCACCTAACCATGCAACGGAAATCACGATTGATTTTGAAAAGGGCGACCCCGTTGCCGTGAATGGCGAAAGGCTCTCTCCTGCTTACATCCTAACCAAACTCAATGAATTGGGCGGGGAAAATGGCATTGGGCGATTAGACTTGGTGGAAAACCGCTTTGTGGGGATTAAATCGCGTGGGGTGTATGAAACGCCGGGGGGGAGTATCTGGCTGCTGGCGCACCGTGCGATTGAGAGCATCACGCTGGATAGAGAAGCAGCGCACCTGAAGGATGAACTCATGCCGCGCTATGCCAAGCTCATTTACAATGGTTTTTGGTATGCCCCTGAACGCAAAATGCTGCAGGCCGCCATTGACCTTTCCCAAGAGCGTGTCACAGGCACGGTGCGCTTGAAGCTTTACAAAGGCAGTGTGGCGGTGACAGGGCGAAAATCTCCCTATAGTCTCTACCGTCAGGATCTCGCCACCTTTGAAGAGGGCGCACCCTACGACCACAACGATGCCGCAGGGTTTATTCGGTTGAATGCGTTGCGGTTACGGGTGGGGGCGAAGCAGTAATATCTACTTGCAATACAACGATAGTTACGCTATAGTCATGAATATAGAATTTTTTCATGAAAGATAGAAATGGCGATTAGTCTTAAAGACCCTGAAGCAGAACAGCTTGCTCGTGCTCTCTCTGCCAGTACTGGGGAGAGTCTGACGCTTGCCATAAAAATAGCGATAAAAGACAGGCTGCAACGCCTGCCGCAACAAAGTCACACCAAAGAAGCGCTTGTGGAAGAGCTTATGGCGATGGGGCGGCGCTGTGCTGCTGCGCCTGTGTTGGACGGGCGGAGTAGCGAGGAAATTCTGGGGTATGATACACACGGGCTGCCCTCGTAATGGTTATTGATACATCTGCCATTCTCGCGATTTTGTTACATGAACCAGAAGCCTATGTCTTTGCAGACGCGATTGCAAAAAGCCAGACGCGACTTGTCTCAACCAGCACTGTTTTGGAAGCAACCATGGTGTTGGAAAGCCGATTAGGGGAGTTGGGCAGGCGAGAGCTGGATTTGTTTTTGTATGCAACCAAAACAGAAATCATTGCGTTTGATGCAGAGCAGCTTGCGCTTGCACGGCAAGCCTTCCGTCGTTTTGGCAAGGGCAAACATTCTGCAGGACTAAATTTTGGCGATTGTTTCAGTTATGCACTCGCAAAAGCTACAGGTAATCCCTTGCTTTTTAAAGGGATAGATTTTGCGCAAACGGATGTTGTGGTTATGTCTAACAACGACGCCGAAAGAAGTTGACAGCTCCAAACACGCCTGAAACAATGGCGCAGGGTTTATTCGGTTGAATGCGTTGCGGTTGCGGGTGGGTGGCCAGGGCGATTGCATTAGAAAAAATAACACATTGAAAAACAATGATTTTTCAGAATTTCAACATCAAAGCCTATCGCATAACGTATTGTTTTTAAAAGAATAAAATTTCTAATACGATTGCCCTGCAGAGCCGTCTTAAATTTTCCCCCACCGTCCCCCCTCCTCTTGTTTAAAATACTGCACCGTAAAGCCTTGCGCTTGATAGTGCTTCCAGTTCGCACGGGCAGCCGCTACCGCCTCGTCATCATGGCCATTGAAAAAGATGAGGCAACGTTCAAAATGCGCCATTTCGGGATGCGTCATGCCGTCTAGCAATACGAGAAATCCTGCATTATTGGGATTTTCAGGGAGTGTTGTTAAGTAAATCGGTTGTTTGTCAGCATACCCCTCTTTGGCGGTGCCGTGGGGCAAAAAACTCTCCGCGTTATACGTCCACAACGCGCTATTTAACGCATCGCGCCGTTCTTCACTGCCACACAGGACCACGGCTTTACTCTGTCCTGCCACAATTTTTTCTAAGATTTGCGGCAATGCCTTTTCAAGTGGTGAGGTGAGCAAGTGATAAAAAGTAACGCGTGTCACCGTGCCAGCGCCTCTTCAATCATATGTGCCGTCTCGCTCAAGCCATACAGCTTGACAAACGACCCAAAACGAGGCCCTTGGCTTTGTCCTAAGAGAACTTCATAGAGTGCCTTGAACCAGTCGCGCAGATTCTCAAACTGGTGGGTGGTGCCGAGGGTATAAATCTCCGTCTGAATGGCTTCTGCATCCAGCGTGGCATCCAGCGTAAGGAGTTTCATTTGTAAGTCTTCCAATGCTGCCCGTTCTTTTTCGGTTGGTGCACGATAGGCTTTCGCAGGCAGAACAAAATCATGGTAATAGCGTACGGCATAGCCCGCCAAGGCATCCAAAAACGGCGCATTCTCAGGAGAAACGGCCGCATCATATCGCTGAATAAAGCCCCACAGCACACTCTTATCCGACGCATTACACGCCGTTGCCAAATTCAACAACAGCGAAAATGTTAGGCTTGCTTCCGCAAGCGGCGGATTCTCTTGATGAATATGCCACACAGGGTTCTCATAGCGTTCAGACGTTGATTGCCCTTGATAGGCAGTAAGAAACGCAAGATATTCGTCCGTTGCCTTCGGAATCACATCAAAATAGAGGCGTTTGGCGCGGCGCGGCGCTTGGAACATGTAAAGGCTCAGGCTCTCTTGCGGGGCATAAGCAAGCCACTCTTCCAAGCTCAAGCCATTGCCTTTGGACTTAGAAATTTTCTCGCCCTTATCATCCAAGAACAGTTCGTACGACAGGCTCTCTGGGGGTTGCGCCCCCAAAATGCGGCAGATTTTTCCTGATAATGACACTGTTTCTAAGTGGTCTTTGCCTGCCATTTCATAATCAACACCCAACGCCACCCAGCGTGCTGGCCAGTCAATTTTCCACTGTAATTTGCAATGCCCGCCCGTGACAGGCACTTCCATTTTTTCGCCTGTTGTTTCATCAAGATACACAACACTGTTGTTGACACAATTGCGCTCAATAATCGGCACCTGTAGCACGCGCCCTGTGCGGGGGCAAATCGGCAGAAACGGACTATACGTTGCCTGCCGTTCCTTCCCCAACGTAGGGAGAATAACTTTAATAATGGCGTCATAGTTTTCGAGAATGCTCATCAGCACCGCATCAAACGCCCCTGATTGATAGCTTTCCGTAGAGCTTTGAAAATCATAGTCAAAGCCAAAGTCATCGAGGAACGCACGGAGACGCGCATTGTTGTTCGCTGCAAAACTTGCGTGCGTGCCAAACGGATCTGGCACTTCTGTCAGTGGTTTATGGAGGTTTGCCGCGAGCAACTCTTGATTCGGCAGATTGATGGGGACTTTGCGCAACCCGTCCATATCATCCGAGAAGGCAATGAGTTTTGTGGGGATATCGGATAGTTGCGCAAACGCATGACGCACCAACGTGGTGCGGAACACTTCGCCAAACGTGCCGATGTGCGGCAACCCAGAAGGGCTGTATCCCGTTTCAAACAACGCATAGCCGTTGCGTGGCGGATTTTTCTCAAATCGTTTCAGGAGTTTTTTTGCCTCTTCAAAAGGCCATGCTTTGAGGGTATCAGGGGTGTCTATCATGGTGTGTTGATACTACAGTTGCCAGAAAATGCAAGGGGATGGGTTCAGCATGCAGGGCTGTTACTTTTTCGGTACCCAACGGCCGCAATCGCTCCCCGTGCCAAGGCATCCACCCGCTCATTTTCCGCGTGATTGTTATGCCCCTTCACCCATTGCCACGTAAGGGTGTGTTTGGCGGCAAGGGCATCGAGCTGTTGCCACAGGTCAACGTTTTTCACAGGGCCTTTGCTGGCGGTTTTCCAGCCCTTTGCTTTCCAGCCTTTCAGCCATTCGGTCATGCCTTTGATGACATATTGGCTATCGCTGTAAATGGTGGCGGTGGAGGGTTTTTTCAGGGCTTCAAGGGCTTTGATCACCCCCATCATTTCCATGCGATTATTGGTGGTCATCGGCTCATAGCCTGACAATTCTTTTTCCACCCCGTCATAGCGCAACAACGCGCCCCAGCCGCCTTTCCCCGGATTGCCACTGCACGCCCCATCGGTATAAATCTCAATCATAGAACCCATATTCTTTCACGCTTTTAATTTGCTGCTGGAACTTGAGGATGTGGACATACTCCAGCGGGTTTTTGGGGCGCAAAATGGCGTTGGGGGCACGGTTGAACCAGTCATGGAGGCGCGTTGCGAGAAAGCGTATCGCCGCGGCGCGTGCCAGTAACGGCAGGGCGTTCAGCTCTGCCCGCGAGAGTGAGCGAATGGTATTATACCCACTCAACAAATTTTGCGCCTTGGTGAGGTTAAAACTTCCATCTTTTTCAAAGCACCACGCATTGAGGCAAATCGCCACGTCATACACAAGGAAATCATTGCATGCGAAGTAAAAATCAATCACCCCTGAGAGGGAATCCCCTTGGAAAAACACGTTGTCAGGGAATAAATCGGCATGGATAACGCCTTTAGGGAGATGTGTAGGGTAGTGCGTTTTCAAAAATCCGAGTTCTTCCATAAACAGTGCAGGCAATTCAGGGGATAACTCTTTGGCTTTGTTGCCGACGCGTAACAGCAACCCCTCCCATGCGGCAAGATTCATGGTGTTCAGGCGATGCCCTTTGAAGTCTAACCCTGTCAGGTGAAACGTCGCAAGAAAACTGCCTAAACTTGCGCAATGGCTTGCCGTGGGGCGGGTGACAGAACACCCCTCAAGGAAGCTCACAATCAGCGCAGGCTTGCCGCAGAGTTCTTGCAGCGCTTTATGGTGGGTATCGGTAATTGGGACAGGGCAGGGAATGTTGCGCGTCGCAAAATGCGTCATCAACTGCACAAAATAGGGCAGGTCTTCTTTATTAACGCGCTGCTCAAATAGGGTGAGGATGTAGGTATTTTTGGTTGTTTTCAGCAGGAAATTGCTGTTTTCCACGCCTTCTGCAATGCCATGATAGGAGCGCATCTCGCCAATTGCATAGTTCTGCAACAGGGCGGTGAGGCTCCCCTCATCAATATCGGTAAATACAGCCATGCGGCGGTTGTAACCAGAAGAGCAGAGAGGGGCAAATTAAAAATTCGGGTAGTCCTGCAGGCGTAATGACAAAGTGCGAATCGTCACCCCACTACCTCGACTAAAAGGAGAGGAAGTGCGGGGTCTGAAAAGACTTACATCGATACAACTGTCACCCCGTCTTTATGACGGGGTCTAGAAATGCTTCCATCATCACCAAACGTCACCCCGTTTTTATAACGGGGTCTGGCTCTTCTCTGTTTACCAGACCCCGCACTTCCCCGAAGGTCTGAAGGAGACCTTCAGGGTAGCGGGGTGACGGACTTTGTTGTGGCAGTCTGCTAAAAATCTTAAAATATCATTACTTGTTTAGGACTACCAAAATTCGGTGTAAGGGCGGCGGGTGTTTTGCGTATCGAAACGGTAGGGGACAAGATCTAGGGGTAAAAAAGGGGAGAATTCCAAAGAATTCCCCCCTCCTAATTTACGAATAAGTCCCCCCTTTTAAAGTATTAGCGGGAGGGGATGCAGGTGCTTGTGGACGAAGCAGCACGTAGGCTGTTATGCCTGCTCCTACGCACATGCCAACGACGAATACGGCAATAATAAACGCTGCAACAGCGTATTTAGCCTTCTTAGAGATCTGTTTAGCATCAGAATCAATCGCTTCTGGGCGAATGCTATCATCCTGAACACCTTGAACAGAGTCAAGAGACAGAGACTCAACTTTTGAATTGGACATGTTGTTTAGTAAATACATGAAAAACTAAATTAACACTAATATATATATATATCTTTGTCTAGAATTATTTTTATTTTCCGAGAAAAAGTTCTCTCTATCCAGTTTCACCACTTTCTGCGCGCCCGTGAGCAGAAGTTTGACTTGTTGGATGCGTTGCGGGAGCAGATAGAGCGGGATTGGGGAGTGGCGAAAGAAGCCCTAAGCACTATATTGTAAGTTACGGAGGCTTCCTCCATATTGTACAATGTTTTCTCCGACTTTAAATAACAGCATGTCTAACGGGAGTTCCGTCATCTCGAGGGGGATTCCTCGCTCTGTTTGCCTTAATAATGTTGGTGCAACGCTGGCAAGAACACCTTTTTGTCCGCCATTAGCAGTGAAGGCACCCATGCCATGCACGCGCTCTCCTAATTTGCCAAACAGCAGTGTGTCAATCATAA
>JBILKT010000080.1:0-7485 GCA_044376545.1 Alphaproteobacteria bacterium | reverse complement strand
TTTATTCCCAGACCCCGTTATAAAAACGGGGTGACGTGCTGTACAAAAACTCGTCACCCCGTCTTTATGACGGGGTCTGGCTCTCCTTTGTTTACCAGACCCCGTCATACGACGGGGTGACGTTTATGAGGATACAAGAATTACCAGACCCCGCACTTCCCTTCGGTCTAAAGACGCTCAGGGTAGCGGGGCGACGGGCTTTGTTGCTGCAGTCTACTAAAAATCTCAAAATATCATTACTCGTTTAGGACTACCTACAACTTAAATGCCGCCAACTCCCCCGCTCGTTTGTGTGCTACTTGCACGGCCTCTTGCAACAAGGCAACAAGCCCACCCTCTTCCCGCATTAATACGTCCAACGCCGCCGCTGTGGTGCCCTTGGGGCTGGTGACTTGCTGGCGCAATGTTGCCATGGGCGACCCTGTTTCTTGCACCATCGCAAGGCTGCCGGCAACCGTTTCCACCGCCAAATATTTTGCAAAATCTGCGGGTAAACCCACGCTGATTGCCGCCTGCTGTAAAGCCTCCAGAAACAAAAACAGATAGGCAGGCCCGCTGCCTGAAACAGCAGTAACCGCATCCATATGTTTTTCTTCCCGCACCATCGCCATACTGCCCACCGTGTTAAACAGGTTTTGGCATAATTTTTGTTGGGTATCGCTCAGCATCCCGTTGCTGACGGCAGCAATCACCCCGCGCCCCACAGCAACAGGCATGTTGGGCATGGCGCGCACCATCGCACCGTTATACGACAAAAGCGCACCCATCTCGCTTAACGTTTTGCCCGCTGCAATGGAAATGACGAGAGGATTTTGCGCCATGAATCGCTGATAGTGTGGCAACGTTTCCGCAAAAAGCTGCGGCTTAATGGCGAATAAAATACAGGTTGTTTTGTGGTCCTGCGGCAGTTGTTCCACACGCTGCACATGGTGCACCCCTTTGGGTACAGAAAGAGCTTGCGGCTCTACAATGGTTATTGACTGAAACACATCAGAGGCTTTTAACAGCCCCTGCAACAAGGCAGACCCCATATGTCCACAACCAACAAGAATAAGCGACGATAGAGAATGGGGCATGGATGATTATAACCTTTGCATGAAAAATAGGGGGAAGTGACGCACAATGTCAAATCAAGAAATTACTGGCGCACCGCCCACCAACCCCCGATGCCGCAGGAAATGATCCGCCAGCACCACCGCCATCATCGCTTCGCCCACAGGGACAGCACGAATGCCCACACACGGATCATGCCGTCCTTTGGTGATAATATCCACCTCTTGCAACTGGGTGTTCAGCGTGCGGCGCGGCGTGAGGATAGAGCTCGTGGGTTTCACCGCAAAGCGCACCACCACGTCTTGCCCTGTGGAAATACCGCCTAAAATACCGCCTGCATGGTTGCTCAGGAACACAGGCTTGCCGTTGGCACCCAAGCGCATTTCATCGGCATTGTTTTCGCCTGATAACGCCGCCGCAGAAAAGCCCTCGCCAATTTCTACAGCCTTTACGGCATTGATGCTCATCATCGCTTTGGCAAGATCAGCATCCAGCTTATCATAAATCGGTGCACCCCAGCCAACGGGCACGCCGCTTGCCACCACTTCAATCACCGCGCCCACCGACGAGCCTGCTTTGCGAATGGCGGTGAGTTCTTGTTCCCATTGTTGTGCCATCACGGCATCGGGGCAGAAAAACGGGTTGTCTGCCACGGTATCCCACGAGAACCGCGTTCTATCAATAACGCTACTGCCCATTTGTACCATGGCAGCGCGAATAACAACCGATTCTCCTAAAACTTTACGGGCAATCGCGCCCGCTGCAACGCGCATCGCCGTTTCGCGGGCAGAGGAACGCCCCCCGCCCCGATAATCCCGAATGCCATATTTTGCCCAATAGGTGTAATCCGCGTGCCCCGGACGGAACGCATCTTTAATCTCACCATAGTCTTTTGAGCGTTGGTCTTCATTCTCAATCAACAGCGCAATCGGCGTGCCCGTGGTCAATCCCTCAAACGTACCTGAAAGAATCCGCACCACATCGCCCTCTTGACGTTGTGTGGTGAATTTCGATTGCGCGGGTTTGCGCTGATCCAAATAGGGCTGAATATCCGTCTCCGTGAGAGGAATGCGGGGCGGCACGCCATCCACCACACAGCCAATCGCCACCCCATGGCTTTCGCCAAAGGTTGTAAACCGAAAGGTGTGTCCGAAGGTATTCATTCTATGCTGAAATTACAACGTCCCATCGTGCGATCCACGCTTTTTGTCTGCTGTGTCCACGTTAGGCTTAGGGCTGTTCGAGAAGGTTAGCTTAATAATTTTATCAGGGTCACTTACCGAACCATTGTTGTTTGCATCTCCCTTTTTGATGTTGTCAACATATTCCATGCCCGAGATAACCTGCCCGAAATAGGTATATTGTCCATCAAGGAACGTGGCGTTGTCAAACACGATGAAAAATTGGCTGTCCGCACTGTTGGGATCCATCGCCCGTGCCATCGATACCGCACCGCGCTGGTGCGTACCGCTGTTAAATTCGGCCACAATATTTTGCCCAGAACCACCCGTGCCATCGCCTTTTGGATCCCCTGTTTGCGCCATGAACCCTGCAATCACGCGGTGGAAAACCAAGCCGTCATAAAAACCTTTTTTTGCAAGCTCCGTTACCCGCGCCACTGTTTTGGGCGCAAGATCGGGGCGCAGCTCGATCACAACAACACCATCTTTCAGTTGTAGCTGCAAATATTGTGGCGCAGGCGTTTGCGCTTTTGTTTTAGCGGGTGACATAAACGAAAATCCTATTGTAACAACAAGAGCAAGAAAACAGCGCTGGAGAAGGGTAAACATTTTAAACCTCATGACGCAAATAAAATAGATGACACCGTCTTAACAAGCCCCCTGAAGATAGCAATCAAAATGTGAAAATTTCGTAACTACCAACCTAGCATGCCTTCTTGTTAAAAGGCACGAGGCACGAGGCACGAGGCACGAGGAAAAGAAAGAGTATAAAAAATAGTCTCTTCTTATCCTTCGTGCCTCGTGCCTCGTGCCTAGTCCCTTGAGGATCAGAAGATGACTGTAGCTAGGTAGTTACCAATCGCTATGCAAATGCGATAATGGGCGCGAGATTTTTCTAGCCACGGCGTTGATGATGTTATACTGTATTGGGCACCATATCCTTAGAGCTCAAACTATGAGTCATTTTACCCCCAAGCCCACGTTCTTATCACAATCTTCGGGTGTGCGCCTGCTTTTCGTGAGCGTGCTGCTGGCGGCACTTTGGCTGTTAATGAGCACTGTTGTATCATGAGCGTAGTGTTTGAAAACCTCACTGTTGGCTATGATAGACATCCTGCCGTACACCACCTATGCGGCACCCTAAAAGATAACAGCCTTACCGCTATTATCGGCCCCAACGGCGGCGGGAAGAGCACGTTGCTGAAAGCCATGATCGGCATGCTGAAACCCCTGTCTGGCAGCATCAAAAAAACGGGGAACTGTCGCATCGGCTATCTGCCGCAGGTGTCAGAGATTGACCGCAGCTTTCCCATGTCCGTTTTTGATACGGTGTTATTAGGCTTTTGGCCAACATGCGGAATTATGGGCAGGATTAATAAACACCAGCGCCATGAAGCGTTTCACGCCTTGGAAAAAGCGGGGATGGAGTCTTTTGCCAACCGCCCTGTTGCGGCGTTGTCATCGGGGCAGTTTCAACGGGTATTATTCGCCCGCCTGATGGTGCAGAATGCGGATATTCTCCTGCTGGATGAACCGTTTTCAGCGATTGACAGCCGCACCACGGCAGATTTACTACACGTTTTATTAGACTGGCACAGACGTGGCAAAACCGTGGTGGCCGTAGTGCATGATCTGCTGCAGGCGCGCGCCACATTCCCTGAAGCCGTATTGCTGGCACGGGAATGCATTGCTTGGGGCAACACTGATACCGTCATGACAGAGGAGAATTTACGCAAAGCGGATAATCTCGCACGGGAGTGGCACGACCACGGCAAGGTGTGCGCGGCATGAACCTTTATACCACCCTTTATACCCTTTATACCCCCCTCGTTACTCCCTTTATTGAGTATGGCTTTATGAGCAAAGCCCTCTTGGGCTGCCTGCTACTCAGTCTTAGCAGTGCGCCGTTAGGCGTGCTCTTGATGCTACGGCAAATGAGCCTGATGGGCGATGCCATGGCACACGCCGTGTTACCTGGTGTGGCGGTGGGTTTTTTGTTGGGCGGTGCATCCCTGCCACTGATGAGTCTCGGCGGTTTTACGGCAGGCGTGCTGATTGCCGTGTTAGTGGGGCTGGTGACACGCAGCACCATTGTGAAAGAAGATGCAAATCTCGCAGCGTTTTACCTGATAGCCTTAAGCTTGGGCGTACTGCTTATTTCGCTTAAAGGCAACACGGTTGACCTCATGCACCTGCTGTTTGGCAGTGTATTGGCGATGGATGATGCATCGTTGCGGCTAATGGCGGGGGTATCGTCCTTCACCCTTATCACCGTTGCGCTGTTTTATCGGGCGCTCTTGGCAGAGGCGTTTGACCCCGTGTTTCTCCGTTCCGTCTGCAAAGGAGCGGGGGTGTTTCACCTGTTGTTTTTAATTTTAGTCGTGGTGAATCTGGTGGCGAGTTTTCAGGCACTGGGTACGTTAATGGCGGTGGGGCTGATGATGCTGCCTGCTGTCGCATCCCGCTTCTGGGCACAGGGTTTTGCGCCGATGGTGGCGATAGCAGCTGGCGTTGGCATTACCGCCAGCGTAACAGGACTGCTGATTTCCTATTATGTCAACGTGCCGTCAGGCCCTGCCATTATCTTATCAGCGGGCGTGATGTATCTGCTGTCGCTGCTGTTTGGACGCTTTGGCAGTGTACGGGCGCGATATTTTCCCTTCAAACACCTTAACCAATAGATCTCATGATTTATAAAGGGCTGGTAACTCCCTAGCTCCTTTTCAAGGCACGGGGCGCTAGGCACGAGGCACGAGGAAAAGAAAGAGTATCAAAATAGGTAACTCCCTAGCTACTCTTCAAGGCACGGGGTGCTAGGCACGAGGCACGAGGCACGAGGAGCGAGGAAAAGAAAGAGTATAAAAAAATAGTCTCTTCTTATCCCTCGTGCCTAGTCCCTTGAGGATCAGAAGATGACTGTAGCTAGGTAATTACATCAAAATAGTCCCTTCTTTTTCCTTGTGCCTCATGCCTAGTACCCCGTAATTGGTATTTTCTGGGCCCCTGCCTTCGCAGGGGATTCGCTCGGAGAACATGCTCGATCAGGGACGAATCCCCTGCGAAGGCAGGGGCCCAGAGACCAATATAGAAGTATACGGCCATTATCGATTATGCTCTACTAGTACCCCGTCCATCAGGGCTGTTCATTTCTGAAAAAGAACAACATCTGGCCTATCTCATCCCTTATTCTGGATACCAGACTTAATTTAAGTGATTTCGTTTTGAAATGAACAGCCCTGCCCCGTCCATGACTTAACATAGTGTTTTCATGGACGGGGTACTAGTCCCTAGTGCCTCGTACCTCATGCCTCGTACCCTGAGGACCAGAAGATGACTGTAGCTAGGCTCTGTTGACAATTAAACTGGCGATGATTTTTTGTATGAAACAGCTTCTGCAAGGCAAAGCCCGCTGTCAATATCGAGATATTGGCAAGGGCTTTAACACTGCAAAAGGTGTTTCAGGCAGAAAAGCACGCCAAAGAATCGCCGCACGAGACCTTTGCTGTCTTTTTCTGCTTTGGCTGTGTCAAAAGTCTTGTCGCTATCGACATAGCGACATGCGCCTTTTTCCTTGCCAAAACACAAAAATCCTAGCAAATCTATCGTGTTTAATTGTCAACAGAGCCTAGGCATTGCCAATGCCCCGAATGCCGAGGCAGTAATGGGCGTTGCAAGCGTAAATACTGAGAATAATCAGATTTCTTGGAATGGCAAGGCATTGCCAAAAGATCCCACGGCAATACCCACACAAGAAATTCTCTGTAACCCGTAGACAGCAGCGTGAAAAGCCATTAAAAAGCAGCCATCTCCTAAAAATGGTTGTTACATAATGAAACTCTCCACCGCCCATATCCCCGTCCTCAAAGAAACCCCGAGTGAAGCGCAGATTGTCTCGCATCAGCTGATGTTACGGGCAGGACTCATGCGCCAACTGGGCGCGGGCATGTATACATGGCTGCCGCTGGGGCTGAAAGTCCTGCAAAACATCAGTAATATCATTCGCCGCGAGATGGATGCTGCAGGCGGTCAAGAAATTCTGATGTCGACGCTACAACCTGCCGAACTGTGGCAAAAAAGCGGTCGCTATGAAAGCTATGGCAAGGAAATGCTGCGCTTTAAAGACAGGCACGAGCGGGAGATGCTCTATGGTCCCACCAACGAGGAAGTGGTAACGGATTTATTTCACCAAACCGTGAAAAGCTATAAATCCCTGCCACAACTCTGGTATCAAATTCAGTGGAAATTCCGTGATGAAATGCGCCCCCGTTTTGGTGTGATGCGCGGCCGTGAATTCCTGATGAAAGATGGCTACTCCTTTGATTTGGATTATGTTCGTGCACGCAAAACGTACGAGACGATGTTCAGCACGTACTTGCGTATTTTTAAAGCATTGGGCGTGAATGCCGTGCCTGTAAAAGCAGATTCAGGCCCGATTGGCGGGGATTTAACCCACGAATTTCATATCCTTGCGGATACAGGGGAAAGTGCGCTCTATTATGATGCGGCCTTCGAGGATATTGACCCTGAGACGCTGACGCTTGCCCAAGCACAGAGCCTCTATGCGATGGCGGATGAGATGCATGTGCCTGAAAATTGTCCTGTGCCGCCTGAACGCCTGAAGACACGGCGGGGGATTGAAGTGGGGCATATTTTTTATTTCGCCACGAAGTATTCCGAAAAGCTGGACGCGGTGGTAACAGGGGAAGATGGCCACCCCGTGACCACGCATATGGGCGCCTATGGCATTGGCGTGTCACGCTTGGTGGGGGCGATTATTGAAGCGTCCCACGATAAAGATGGCATCATCTGGCCTGCCGCTGTTGCGCCGTTTCAAATCGGACTCGTCAATTTGAAAACCACCGACGCACAGTGCACCAAGGTTGCCGATGATCTCTATGCAACGCTTACCGCACAAGGTATTACCGTTCTTTATGACGACAAGGACGATCGTGTGGGCGCAAAACTTGCCACCATGGATTTGCTAGGGCTGCCATGGCAAGTGTTAGTGGGGCAGAAAAGTCTAGAACAGGGGAATATTGAGCTGAAAAATCGCAAAACGGGGGAGAAAAGTTTTGTGCCTGTTGAGACGGCAGTTGAGCATTTGCGGGCGTATTGCCAGTAAGATTATAACTACCTAGCTACGGTCATCTTCTGATCCTCAAGGTACGAGGTACGAGGCACGAGGAAAAGAAAGAGTATAAAAATAGTCCCTTCTTTTTCCTCGTGCCTCGCGCCTCGTGCCTTGAAGAGT
>JBILKT010000079.1:0-7511 GCA_044376545.1 Alphaproteobacteria bacterium | reverse complement strand
ATTTTGCAGCAATCAAAGTGGACCTTCCACGTTACAAGCCCGCGATGAAAGTTGCCTCAATAACTTTATTAAACCCGCGTTTGCGGCCTATAGCGCCTGCCCTGCGGCAAAAAATGATCCCAAAGGGATAATACTTTTTACGTTTGCTGACATGCAAATTCAAGGGAGGAAGCAAACATATACGCAAATGTGTAGTTGTCTTGGCCGTAAATTTACACCCAATGCTGCCGCACAACAAGGAATTAGAAAATATAATATTGATCCCAACGATCCAATACTCAGTGCAAGAATGTGCGCCTATATGGAAGGCGGAACAACGCTTAATCTTACAGGAAGATTTGCGAGTTGTAATAATAAGACCCCTGAAAACTGTGTGGTTTTTTGGGAAGACCAAGCCCGTCGTATGTCAGAATCAGGCGTCGGGGGCGCAAGTGGCATCTTATCGTTGCCGTCCCTCACCAACCAAGAGCCGCAAAATATTGCGAATATAACCTGCTTTAGCTGTGGCCTGATTAAAGCGGTTGTCAAAATTTCCGCAGACTTAGGCGAGGATATTTTCAATGGATTGCGGGGGACTTTAGTCACGCTGATTGGTGTCGTGATTGCGCTCATCATGCTCTATAAAATTGGCACACTGTTTTTACCCTTTGGCCCCACAGACAACGTGAGCAAGGTTATCAATCAGGAAATGTATCTTGCGGGGGTAGGGCTTATGTTGAGCATTGTGCTTAGCTCCATGACATACTTCTGGGAGTATGTGTATATCCCTGTTCTGCAGGCTTCTGTCGATATTAGTGATGTGGTGCTACAATCCACGAATATTGCAGGGTATAGCTCCTGTTCCTCTAGCATTTCTATCAGTGGTACGCCACAGGAACAAAATGCCTTGTTGGCAGACCGCATTGAATGCCAAACGAAAAATATTGTCGAAGGGATTAGCCAAGGCATGCGCGTTGGTTGGGCGATGATTGCCTCTGTTGTGCATTATCCTGTTAATAGTTTTAATGATGTCATCAACATGAACCTGATTAAAAACATGTTGCTTATTTTTAGCGCGATTCCCATTATCAGCGTATATTTTTATGCGAGTCTTAAGTTCCTGTTTGCGATGATTGATGTGGTGTGGCGTTGGACCTTCATTTGCATGATTAGCCCGCTGATGATTGCCTCTTATGTCACGAAACAAACCCGTTCCTTTTTCAGTTTTGGCATGAAGGCGATGTTTGAATCGCTAGTGGCGTTTGCCATGATGTCTGTTGTTGCGGCCGTTACCGCAAGTCTGATTGCCAATATGGATGTTGATGCTAACTATAAAAATCTTGCAACACTCAACACACCCCAAAAATACATTGACGCCGTGCAAGCAGGCTATGTTTACGCCCCTACCATTAATCGCGCTGCCTTTTGGAATATCACTTTTATCGGGTTGCTGTGCGGCGGCTTACTGTTTCAATGCCGCGATCTTGCAGGCAGACTGGTAAGCAGCATGACGGGTGGTGCCGCAGGAGACTTCGGCGGCAGCATCCTTAACCGTGGCAATGCAGGGAACTTGGCCAATAATACGCTCGGACGTGCCGCCTCTGGTGACGAACAACGATTCTTGCAAGATCGTGTCAATGAACGGCAGGCAAAAGCCTATCCCACGCCGCCGCCTACTCCTCCCAACAAAACCTCGTAGTATCGCATGAAAAAACATAACCACCTCAGCATCCTACACACCCTGCCACGCTTTTTGGTGTTGGTCATGGTCTTGTTGATGTGCGCTTCAAGCGTCAGCATGGCGGCGTTCAGCCAAGAAGACTATCAGAAAAAAATGACGCGAGATGGGAAAGGGGAGGGGGTTGTTCTCTGCCCTGTGTGCCCTGTTATTAAGACGTTTCTAAAGGGCGGTTTGAACCTTACTGAGGTGATGGCGAAAGAAATATCGTCGTCGTTAAGTTCGTTTGTGGGGGTGATGCTGGCGATTGGGCTGGTTATTCAAGCAGGCAAGGTGCTGTATCCGTTTGGCCCGCTTGACCGCGCCAGTAAAATATTGAACGAGACATTTAGCCGCCTCAGTATCGGCGTGATGGTGGTGCTGTTTATTCAAAGCTCAAGCCTATACATGAATTATATTCTGTATCCCATCATCGATACAACGATCGATGTGAGTAACACAATCCTTACCACGGCCAGTCAATACGGCAACGATGCAACCGAAGATGCCAGTGTTGCCGTTGATGAAAACAACTGCCCGATTGCCACTCCCACCGATGCTAAAGAACGGATTGTTAATACGATAACCTCTCAAACGCGCGTGGCACAACGCAGCATTGGACTGGGGATGTGCAGTGCGATGTTAGCACTCGGTCTTGATGTGTGTTTTGAAGGGCAGAAAAAAAACTGCACTACCGCAGCGCCCACGCCAACCACAACACAGCTTACGCCGCTTGGCACGTTTCTCAAGGTTGTGAATAGCATTACACACATTGACTCATTCACAAAAATCGCGAAGAACACCGCAAGATTCGGGGCGGATGTCATCAAAAAGGGCAATCCCTTTTCGATAGATGTTATGAATATCTTAGCGGCGATGCTCGTTGCCTTTATCATTTTTGGTATTTACGGCTACTTGTGGCTTATCTACCCTATTTATATGCTCGATTTTGTCTTTAAGTGGGTGGTGATTTCTATCTTCTTTCCCATTATTGCTGTTTCTGTTATTTTTCCCAGCACACGCGGCACCGCCATCGCAGCCCTAAAAGGTCTTGGTAATGCGGGACTCACCGCTGTGATGATGGCAGCGATTGTGGGGATTATTATTAGCGTAAACGACACCATGTTTTTGGAAAACGATCTGCTATCGAACATGAAGAATACTGACAAATCATTTATGGAAAAAGGCAATTACTGGATTGTCTTGATGAATGGCTTTCTCATGCTGCATATGTTCAAGCAATCCCCTAAACTGGCAGCATATTTCTTTGATAGTAAAATGGATGCCAACCTTGCTGATAGCCTCATTAAGGTAATTCGTAAATGGATTGAAACAGGGGTTAATTTGGCGGTGGATGTAGCGACCGCAGGCTCCTCCGCTGGCGTGCGCAACGCGGTGAAAGGCGTTGTGAAAGCGGGTAAAATGGTGGTGCCGAAGTAGTGAAGGATGGTATCGTTGTTTCAATTTTAGGTAGTGGGCTGTCGGCGTAATGATATACCGCTCGCACCTCAAGATTATCAAAAAAATCTTGCGAGCGGTAAAGCCCGCGCGGCGCTTGAGCGAAACGTTGCACATTCTTCATGTGCAAAAGGTATACAGTGCGAATCGTCCGTTTTCTTTGACAAGTCAGACCAAGTCAGACTATAATAAATTTATGGAGACACACCTCAATATCTCACAAGCAAAAGCAACATTTTCTGCGGTGGTGGAGCGTGCCTCGATGGGGGAAAGCTTTATTATCACCAAAATGGGCAAGCCCGTGGCAAAAGTTTCCGCCATTGAACCCACGCAGAAGAAACCGTTGTGGGGACTTTATGCGGGGTATGATTTTAAAATCGCGGAAGACTTTGATGAACTGCCAGACGAGATTGCCCGTGCGTTTGGGATGATTGATTAGTGCGGCGCGGCGTTCTTCTTGATAGCCATGTATTGTTGTGGAGTGTTCTGCAAACACCCGATGTGTTAGGCATTCAAACCAAAATTTTGCTTGTTGATCCCTTGGTTGATAAGTATGTTAGCGTTGCCAGCTTTTGGGAACTATCCATCAAAAAAAGCATCGGAAAATTAGATTTCCCCGATGCGCTGATTGACGATATTATCCAAGCAAATATCACGATATTGAACATTGAGAGCAGCCATCTAAAAAATCTCATGCTCCTCCCTCACTACCACGGCGACCCATTTGACCGTATGCTTATCGCCCAAGCACAAGCCGAAAACCTCACGCTTATCACAGCAGATAAAAACATTCCGCGCTATGATGTGGCGGTATTGGTGGCGAAAGAGTGAGTATTCAAAGATGTGCATAACTTATACCAACCCTCTTTAAAACCTTCGGATGACTAAGCAGATTGGCATTATAATGTGATTTCTATAAATTCAGAAAGACACACCATGATCCCCCTCAAAACAGTTTGCGTATACTGTGGTGCAAGCGCCCCACAAACCCCCGCCCATCGTCAGGCTGCAACACAGCTAGGCGAACTTCTTGCCGCACATAATATCACGCTCGTGTATGGCGGTGCGCGCATCGGCATGATGGGATTGCTCGCCGATAGTGCCGTGCAGCATGGCGGCAAAGTCATCGGTATTATTCCTGAGCACCTGCAGCAATCAGAGGTGGGGCATCATGGCATCACCGCCCTGCACGTTGTCCCCAACATGCACACCCGCAAGCAAATGATGTTTGATATGAGCGATGCGTTCGTGGTGCTTGCAGGCGGCATTGGCACGATGGATGAGCTGTTTGAAATGCTCACGTGGCGACAGTTAAAAATGCACGACAAGCCCATTATTCTTGTGGATACAGGGGGCTATTGGCAACCGCTCCTTGCGTTGCTTGACCACATTATTGAGAATGGTTATGCAAGCCCTGCCATCAGAGCATTGTATACGGTGGCGGGGGATGTGGAAGGTGTTATGGGGCTGCTATTAAAAGTTGTATAGAAAGGAGAGGAATGCTCTGGGATCTTTGTTATCATCCTCCGCGAAGGCGGTGGTGGGGCGGGTGAGAGGTTTTGAGACTTGCATATCAACTGCCCAGTGTGTGGGTAAATTAAGGCGAAAGCCGAGCGCGGCAGAACTGCCCGTTAGTCGCGCGGTGCGATTCGTGCTATCGATACGCCAGACTGCGCCATAGTCATGACTGCCATAAAATTGGAGTGATTTGATACGGTGGGTCTGAAGGGGTTGATCGTAACGCAATTCAAGAAGACCTGCAACGCCGTGATCGCCCGTAATCTCCGAGGGATTATAGCCTCGACCAAAAGTATTGCCGCCATAGCCAAATTCTTCTCCTGCAAGCAATTGTGTCCCAGCCCACTGGCCGGTAACACCCGTTAGCACACTAATTTTTGTTGTGAGGGGGTGTATATGATTGGCGTTTAACGTTATTTTTGTATAGTCAACACGGCCATTTTGGCGGCTGAGCAGGGGATCATCGTTGGTGCTGCTGTCAAAGATGGGCACCCCCTGTTCGAGTTCTGTAGACACGAGCGTTGAGCCCCCCCAACGATCTGCGACATCGAGGGATGCACCGACAGACACGCTGCGAATACGTTCTTCGCTGTACAATTGCCCAAAGGTTTTCCCTGAACTATTGCGAGCAGAAAATACGCCTGACAGGGAAAAGTTACGATTGCGCGTTTGGGTTATATGGTGTTGCAAGGAAACAGAGAGCTGCTCACTTTGGTTTTCTATCTGAAAATCTTTGAGGGTAAATCCCGGTTCGCTCCAGCTTTTGAGAGCGGAGAAGGTGAGGCTTGTTGCCGTGTCAAAAGGAACGCGATACCGCATTTCCCCGCCTCGAAGTTCTTGATTATCAAATCCTGTTAATAACCGTGTACTGAGCGCATCAAAAGCACCAAAAACGCCATTTTGTGTGCCGTTAACAGAGAGTTGCCACGGCCCTGTGAAGCGACTTGCACGGTTATCGAGGGCAATAAAGCCCTCTTTTCTGTCGCGTTTTAAGGTAATGACCAGAGCAATTGCAGGAGGGCTGCCTTCTTGAATCATGTAAGGCTTCAGTGTTGCTGTGGCGTTTATGCCAGGCAGCGCAGAAATTCCCAAGATGGCTTGTTCTAAGTCTTTTGTTCGGAGTGGTGTTGCGTCCAACAATTTTTTTCGGACACGTTGTAATAACGGGTTTTCTGAAAGTTTTGCCTTTGTACCATCGGATTCTGCATAGATAACGTCACGGAGGCTTGGCTCTGTTGTTTTCAACAACAAGATGCCTTTATCGGCATTGAGTTCGACGACTTCTGCTTGCCCGAGCAGAATGCCTGCATCACGGTAAATACGGGCAATGTGCCGAAGAATATTCTCAATACCTTTGGTACCAAGGGGTTTGTTAAGGTAGGGCTGCCACGCTAGAGAGAGTTCTTTTAAAGAGAGGGCCTTTGCCCCGTATATTTTTACGGATTGTAATTGCGGCAGGAGCACGTCGTTTTCTGTTGTTGTGGTTGTTATGGCGCGTGGTGTTTGAGGGGATGGTTTTGCGAGCGGAAGAGATAATTGCTGCTGCGGAGAGAGTAATCGCTCAGGGCGAATACTATCGGGGAGTATGGGAAGTCCCTGTGCTTGCGCAAGCGGTGTCTGCAATACATTGTAAAGCAGTGTTGCGGTTATAGTCACAAGCACTAAAAAATGGCGAAAATACATAGGTGGGTACTGTAGCTAACACATTGTTAAAAGCGTGTTAACAGAAATTGGTGTGAGGAAGTTAAAACATACTGGAGTGTGTTAAATGTATAGATTTTTACTTTTTGTTAAGATCTTTCCCGTATTGTTACTTATCTGGCTCTGATAATAATATAAATACGATAATGATATTCAATCGATTATTTTTATACACTGTTGCTTTTTCACTGATTAACAGCTCTGTTGTGATGGCGAATCCGCTTGGGGGTGTGTTGGCAGCGGGGCAGGCAACGATTGCGGGGCAGGGCACAGCAAATGTGCAGATCAACCAAACAAGCGATAAAGCGATTATAAACTGGAACAGTTTTGATATAGCCAAAGGGGAGCGCACGCATTTTCAGCAACCCGATAAAAATAGTATCGCCCTGAATAGGGTAACAGCATCAGACGGCAAAAGCTCCCAAATCATGGGGCAACTGAGCGCAACAGGTAAAATAGCGATTATCAACCGTAATGGGATTATTTTTGGGAAGGATGCGCAGGTAGACGCCGCAGGGCTGATTGCGAGCACCGCAGATATTAGCAACAATGATTTCATGGCAGGCGTTGGGAATTTTGCTGTTGCGGGGAATCCAACGGCACAAATTGTCAACCAAGGCAACATCACGATTAAAGAGTCGGGATTAGCGGCGTTGGTTGCGCCCACGGTGCGGAATGAAGGGGTGATTACGGCAAAATTGGGGCGCGTTGGTTTGGGTGGGGGAGCGACGCACACGATAGATTTTTATGGAGATGGATTGCTGAGCATTGATGTTTCAGATGCAACCCTGAAAGCGTTGGTGGAGAATAAGGGGGCGATTATTGCGGAAGGCGGCACAATTACGCTCTCTGCCTCTGCGGCGGAAAGCATTGTTGATACGCTGATTAGCAATACAGGGACACTGACGGCGAATACGTTGAATAATCAGCGCGGTAAGATTGCGCTGCAAGCCAAAACCACAGGCGGCGTTAACACAGGGCATCTGGTGGTTGAGGGCACTATTAGTGCGAAAGGGAGTGCTGCTGGCGGGAGTGTCGCGATTAACGGCGGTAGCATGGCACTCAACGGGACGATTGATGCGAGTAGCACCAGCGGCAACGGAGGAGAGGTGCGTATCAGCGCAACGGGGCAAGTGCA
>JBILKT010000078.1:0-7572 GCA_044376545.1 Alphaproteobacteria bacterium | reverse complement strand
GATTGGTTGCGGTTGTCCGCAAAGCACAGCCTGTAAAAGCGGTCATTTGTGCTTTGAGCTCTTCAAGGGTGGTGGCTGTTGGTGTGGGGACTTGAAATAGCGTGGTAATCGTTGTCGGGTGTGGGGTAGTAACGGAGGAGGGGAGGGGGGTGACAGGCGCAGGTGTTGCAAAATGGTCGATAGGTGTTTCATTTGTGCGTTCATCCACCCCAATTTCAATTAACCATTCTGTAAAAGCAGTCTCTAAAAGCATAGGATGCCCTTGCATAATTGTTTACTCTTCCGTATTACCTTCAGGAGTTATGCGAAACGTTTTGCATAAGTCCTGACCTTATTAAGCCCATAAAGAATAATAGAAAAGGCTTTTTCGTGAAGTTTCGTATTGTTGCTACTGTCTCTCTTGTGAGTTGTGCTGTTCTTGTGTTGGGGGCGTGCGAAAAAAAAGCGTCAAAGTCTGCACAAGATGCCGACACGAGGCCTTTGTATGATACAACGGTTGTGCAAGCACCAAACGCAACGGGCAATTATCTTTCAGCGCGTTCTGCTTTTGCAACACGTGATTTTGCAAAAGCTTTAGAATACACCACGGCAAGTCTGAGCCAATTTCCTACAAATTCCACATTGCTCCAACAGGCATTTTTTCTAAATATCATTGCAGAGCGTTGGCAAGCAGCAGACACCATCGCACAGCGTATCATCAGCATGAATTCTGACGATTATTTTGCGAATTTGGTGTTGCTGACCAGCAGCATTGCCAACAAAGACTATGCAACAGCAGAAAAACAACTTTCTAGTCTGCCGCAAGGGGGGCTGCAGCAGGTATGGTTGTCTTTATATCAGGCGTGGATTTCTTTAGGGCAAGGATCAGGGCAGCAAGCCTCCTATGTTCTGCAAGCCGTTGATCAGGTGCCTGAATTACGACCGCTTGTGCTGTTGCACAATGGTCTCATTAATCAAGTAGCGGGCAATATGCCGAATGCCTTAAATTATTTTGCGCAGGCACGGCAAGCGATTGATGTGCTCCCCCTACGCTTTGTTGTTTTATATGGCAATTTGCTGAATGCACAAAAGCAAACAGCTAATCTTGATGTCATGCTGAAATCGGCAGAACAAGACAGTGATACGATTTCTGTATCGCAAAAAATTTTACAACGCTTACAAACGCATAATACTGAAGGCTTAGGGCTTGTAACGAACGCAAAAGAAGGATTCGCACAAGCATTGTATGATATTGGCACTTTTCTCAATAGCGATCAATCGCGTGATGCTGCCCTCATTCACGCAGCGTTATCATTGCGGTTAATGCCCCATAACGACTTTCCCAAGCTTTTGCTTGGGCGATTGCTTGAAGAAACACATTTTCACGATAAAGCGCTGAATTACTTAGAAAGTATACCAGCATCCTCTGTGTTTTCCTCTGTGGCGTACATTCGGCGGGCGCAAGTGTTGGCTGTAACAAAAAAAGAAGAGGCGGCAATAGTCGTGCTGCAAAAAGCATTGGAGAAAAATCCAGAATCGGTTGAAATAAAAGAGCAGCTTGCCGATTTATTGCGATCCCAAGAAAAATTTGCAGAGGCAGTTCCGCTCTATACCGATATTTTGGCACGTTATGCTGACAAAAAAGATGCTTTGTGGACGATTTATTATGCGCGAGGCACGTGCTATGAACGCTTGAATGAATGGGATAAAGCGGAAAAGGACCTCAAAGAAGCGTTAGCGTTAGAGCCAGATCAACCGTTTGTGCTGAATTATTTGGGCTATTCATGGGTAGATAAAGGCATAAATCTCGAACAAGCCCTTTCAATGTTGCATAAGGCGGTGGACGCAGAACCAGAAAATGGCTATATTGTTGATAGTCTTGGTTGGGCATATTACAAAACGGCAAAATATTCAGAGGCGGTGAAATATCTGGAGCAGGCTGTTGCCCTTAAGGCGTCGGATCCGCTCATTAATGACCATTTGGGGGATGCATACCTTAAGGCTGGCCGCGTCAACGAAGCGCGGTTTCAGTGGAAACGTGCGTTGTCATTTGCCCCTGAAGAGCAAGATAAAAAGCGGATTGAGGCGAAGTTGGTGCAATAAGAATTTTGATAGTAATGAATAAGTATACCCATCGCACCTCAAGATTTTTCGTAACTCCCTAGCTACTCTTCAAGGCACGAGGCACTAGGAAAAGAAAGAGTATTAAAATAGTCCCTTCTTTTTCCTCGTGCCTCGTCCCTTGAAGAGTAGCTAGGTAGTTACGATTTTTTTTATGACCCACCCTGCTACTCTCACTGTTTCTCTTGATGCACTGAAACGCAACAACGCCACCTTCGCACGCATCGCGCCAAATAGCCGACGTGCTGCCGTGGTTAAAGCAGATTGTTATGGCTTGGGGATTGAGGGTATTCTCCCCGCGTTAGTTGAGATAGGGTACACACATTTTTTTGTTGCCTACCCTGATGAAGGGGTTGCGGTACGGCAACTTCTCAACGCTCTTAGCTTGGCTGCTTCGGATTACGCAATATATGTTCTGTGTGACATCACCCCTGCCACATTGCCTGCTTACCTTGAATTTTCGCTCACCCCTGTGCTGAATTCGTTGGCGCAAATCACCCTGTGGCATGATACCCTGTGGCATGAAAAGGGAACTCCTGTTTTGCGCCCCATTCTGCAACTGGATACAGGGATGAACCGTTGCGGATTAGAAGAAACAGAGTGGGCGAAAGCCGCTGCAATGCTAACGTTCCCGCTGTCATCCATCATGACACACCTTGCCTGTGCCGATGAACCAGCGCATCCGCTCAATATTCAGCAAAATCAAGCTTTTCAGCGTGCTTTTGCGTATTTTCCTGATTGTGGAAAAAGTCTTGCTGCGTCATGGGGAGCATTCTTAGGGGTGGATTATCATTATGATATGCTGCGCCTTGGTACAGGACTCTATGGCGCAATGCCCCACCCTGCTGTTGAGAATATTGTGACTCTTACGACTAAAATCCTTGAAGTACGGCACATTGACAAGGGCGAGGCGGTTGGGTATGGTGCGACCTATCGTAGTGATGGTGTAAAGCGTGTTGCAACGATTGCCTTGGGATATGCTGATGGTTATCCACGGGAACTCAGTAATATCGGCGTCATGTATATCGACGAAATGGCAGTGCCTCTCATCGGGCGCGTTTCCATGGATGTGATTACGCTGGATGTAACGCACATTCCCGCAGACAAAGCAACGGTAGGTAGTATTGTGACTGTGTATGGCAAGCAGTATACCATCAACAGTGCCGCAACCGACGCGAACACCATTGGCTATGAAATTCTCACCCGCCTTGGACGGCGCGTTACACGCCGTTATGAATAGGTTTTTTTGTGCAAGCTTTTCTGCAATCCATCGGTCGTAATTTTCTAAATTTCCTCGAAGCCATCGGGCGTTTTGCCATGTTTGCCATGGTTTCCCTATCCCATTGTGTGCGAGCCCCGTTTTATTTTAAGAATATCGGGCGACTGATGCTTGATTTTGGCTATTATTCTCTGCCCGTTGTGGGGTTAACAGCGGCGTTTACAGGGATGGTGTTGGCGTTGCAAAGTTACTCTGGATTTGCGCGTTTTTCTGCGGAGGGTGCCATTGCAGGGGTTGTGGCTCTGTCTGTGACAAGAGAGTTAGGCCCCGTGTTGGCAGGCCTTATGGTTGCAGGACGTGTAGGCGCGGCGATTGCCGCAGAACTCGGGACGATGCGGGTGACAGAACAAATTGATGCCCTTACAACCCTGTCCACCAATCCTTATAAATATTTGATTGTGCCGCGTATTGTGGCCGCAACGTTTATGTTGCCCCTGTTGGTTGTGGTTGCGGACATTATTGGCATTTTTGGCGGTTTTATCATTGGGGTGTATCATCTTAACTTCAATGCGGGATCGTACTTGAAAAATACTATTGATATTTTGAAGTTTAACGATGTGTTTTCAGGACTTGTCAAAGCCGCAGCTTTTGGGTTTATTATTGCCCTGTTGGGTTGTTATAATGGCTTTAATTCTAAAGGGGGCGCGCAAGGCGTGGGGAACGCAACAACTCATGCGGTTGTGGCAGCTTCTATGTTGATTCTTATTGCGAATTTTTTCATCACCGCTTTGTTCTTTGGGGTTTAACGATGAATGCTGTAGTCCCCAAAATTCGCTTTACGAATGTGTATAAATCCTTTGGTAAAAAGAAGGTGCTGCAAGGCGTGAATCTAGATGTAATGCCGCAAGAGTCCGTGGTGATTATTGGCGGTTCAGGCACGGGAAAATCGGTCTTAGTTAAAAGCGTGTTGGGGATTGTAAAGCCCGATTCAGGCACTATCGAGATTGAGGGGCGTGATGTATCCAAGCTCTCTCACCGTGAGCGTGAGCAACAACTGAAAAAATTCGGCATGTTGTTCCAAGGTGGTGCGTTATTTGATAGTATGCGAATATGGCAAAACATTGCTTTTGGACTCATCCAAGGCAGCGGGATGGACAAAAAAGAGGCGCGAGTCATTGCCCTTGAAAAACTGAAGCAAGTCGGGCTTACGGCCGATGTTGCAGAGCTTTTCCCGTCTGAATTATCAGGGGGGATGCAAAAACGCGTCGCTCTTGCTCGTGCCATTGCCACAAAACCCGATGTGATTTTTTTTGATGAACCCACCACGGGATTAGATCCCATCATGGCCGATGTGATTAATGAACTCATTGTGAAATGCGTGAAAGATTTAGGCGCAACGGCGCTGACTATCACCCACGATATGCATTCTGTGCGCAAAATTGCCGACAAAGTAGCGATGCTCTATGAGGGAAAAATTTTATGGCAAGGCACGGTTGAGGAGTTAGATAGCACTGACGATGCCTACGTGCAGCAGTTTGTTAGCGGCATGAGCACGGCAGTGAAGGTCGCTTAATCTTTCGTAGGCTGTTGGGTATAGATTTTCGTAAAGTGGAATGTATTTGCATCATTCTATAAATACCGTATAGTTTCATATTCGCAAAGAAAACTAGGGTAGTATGTCAACCAATCACATCGTCAAATCATATGATCAAGAACTGGCGCAGCTTGTGCGGTATGCCGCGCAAATGGGCAGTCTTGTGGAGCAACAATTGGCCGCAGCGATTCAAGCTATTCATGCCCGTGATAATGAAATTGCGGGGCGCACCTTTGCTTCTGATACCGATATTGATACACTTGAAAACGAATTGAACGAGTTGGCACTAAGAATTTTAGCCCTGAGACAGCCGATGGCGGGGGATTTGCGGCTGATTATTGGCAGTATGAAAATCGCCCGTGATTTAGAGCGAATTGGCGATTATGCGGCGAGTTTGGCAAAGCGCTCGCGTAATCTGAATGCGGTGGAAAAAATCAGTCCGACTATGACGCTGGTGCATATGGCAAACCAAGTGTCGCCCGTCCTCAAACAAATTGTGGATGCGTATACTAATAACGATGTGGATAAGGCAACCGCTGCGTACGAAGACGATGATATTATTGACGAGTCTTATCATAATCTTATCACAGAATTAATGCAGTATATGCAAAAACACCCTGAGAGCATTAAGGAATGTACCCATTTGCTGTTTATGGCGAAAAATCTTGAGCGCATTGGCGATAGAGCCACCAACATTGCTGAGACCGTGCATTTTATTGTCAAGGGCAGCATGCCGTTTATTCGTAAGCCCAAGGTTTTACCTGATTTACACAAATAATTTCGTATGACCTACAAACCCCTCGTCCTTGTTGCGGAAGACGAAAAACCCATTGCAACGTTGTTGAAATATAACTTGGAACAGGCGGGTTTTCGGGTTGTTATCGCAACAGATGGCAATCAAGCGCTGAAGGCTGCCGCGCAAGAAAAAACCGATTTAGTGCTGTTAGACTGGATGTTGCCTATCGTTACAGGCATTGAAGTGTGCAGGCAGCTTCGCGCCCAAACAACAACCGCGTTAACCCCGATCATCATGGTGACAGCGCGAGGTGAAGAGGCAGAGCGCATCAGAGGGCTGGATACGGGCGCAGATGATTATGTGGTAAAGCCTTTTTCTCCCGCCGAACTTATTGCGCGTATCAGGGCGTTGTTGCGCCGCACGCAACCTGAAGCGGCGGTGGAAAAAATTGTCTTGCGGGATGTGGAAATGGACCTGATTGCCCATAAAGTGATGCGTGCAGGATCAGAGGTGCATTTAGGCCCCACAGAATTTAAGCTACTTCGCCATTTTATGCAAAATCCTGAGAAAGTTTTTGCGCGAGAAGAGTTGCTTAAAGCTGTGTGGGGCGAAAATATTTACGTGGAAATTCGTACTGTTGATGTGCATATCCGCCGTCTTCGTTCGGCGTTGCATGAGTTTGGGAGTGACGATCTTATTCGTACGGTCCGCTCTGCAGGCTATGCGTTTAATAGTAATGCGAGCTGATACTGTGTCGCGCGTTGCTTGGGTTTGCTTTGGGGTCATTATTACGCTGAGCGTCTGGCAAACCGCTCAAATGCCCCTGCATATGGACTGTAACTGGATTTTGACAGTTGCAAAACGGATGCTGACAGGACAAAAGCTCTATGGGATAGCGGGTGTTGATGTAAATCCACCGCTAATTTTTCACCTGATGCAAATCCCCGTGGTGTTGTCGCAATCATGGGAAATTACTTACAAAGCGGGCTTTCTGCTCTTCATATATGCGATTGCCTCTGTGAGTTTGACGCTCGCCTATGCCCTGCTTCCACAATATCAAGGGCGCGAAAAAGCCATTGTTTTTGGAGCATTATTGTATGGCGCATTAGTGCTTTGTGGCTATCAATTCGGACAACGTGAGCATTTGCTATTGCTGCTTGCTTTACCCTATCTGTTGCTTGCAGCACAGCGTCTTGAGGGAAAAAAAATTAATCCGTTAAAACGAATGGTCTTTTCGGTTTTTGCTGCGCTGGGATTTTGTTTAAAACCGCACATTTTTTTGCTTCCCGCTGTCTTGGAATGTTTTATTGCCTACCGTGCACGCCGTTTTTCTAAGATCTTTAGCGTAGAAGCGTGGGGTATGGTTCTTGTGTTATGCAGCTATTGCGCGTTTATTGTGCTACGATATCCCGATTATGTGAATTTTCATGCTCGCACACTAACGCAGCTTTATGCGGGGTTTGGCAGCATCGAAAATCTCAAGCATAATCCCTATTTACCTTACGCACTCATTATTTTGGTGATGTTGGTACTCTTGCTTGCCCACAGCCGTAAGCTACTTAGAATGGGAACACCACAACAACGCAACTTGATGCAAATAACGCTCCTGAGCAGTGTACTATTTTATTTCTGTGCAATTATTCAGTGGCGATTTTATGCCTATCACTTGCTGCCTGCTTTTATTTTTATACTAATCTGTTTTGCGCAGGGGATAGTATTATTACGGTTCAAAGAACGCTTATATAGCCTAGGCATGGCACTTTCTATTGGTCTCGGCTTATTTTACTATGAAAATATAGGCATAATGGAAAAAAAGGGGGGCTGGAAATAGGCTCTAACTAGTGCATAGTGTGGGTTTTAGAGGGAATAGAGATGAGCACGAATAAAAATGCCCGAAATGCGGTGGGCGAGGGGTAAAAAAGA
>JBILKT010000077.1:0-7586 GCA_044376545.1 Alphaproteobacteria bacterium | reverse complement strand
AGGCGATCATCATGTCGGATACATTTCTGTGCCGCCTATTTTTTTACGAACTCTCCCCCTGAGCGGAAAACCGCATCGGGGCTTTTGGTGTGCGCGGGTGTTGGGTTCTTGGGTAGCGGGGGGCTAAAAAGAGGTCACTGCTTAGCTACAGCCGTCAAGGAATGAGGCACGAGGCACGAGGCACGAGGAAAAGAAAGAGTATCAACCTTATCCCTAGCGCCTAGCCCCTAGTGCCTAACACCTCGTGCCTCGTGCCTCGTGCCTCGAGGATAAGAAGATGACCGTAGCTAGGTAGTTACCAATAGATATACCCGACAACGCCAATCGCCCTAGAAAAGAGGTTTTTAGAACTGCCCTATCGTTTCTCTGCCTGCTTCTTGAATGATATACCGCTCACACTTGAAAATTACGGTATAATACAAAAAAAGGGGAGCTGGAAATAGGCTCTTAGCGGTCTTTAGGCGTTGCCGCTCGGATAACAGGCTGATTAACCTGTGTTGAATTGCTTTGATCGGCAATAATGCGTGAACGACCGTCCGATGCAACCAAAATAAATACTTTTTGCCCAACGCTGATGCGGGGATTCACGCCTTGTACCAGCGTTATAACACGCTCATTGACACGATTAGTTGTTTTTTGTTTTGATGAACGCCTATTTGATTTTTTATCATCGCCATACTCATCTTCCCCTGTGGTGGTCACCGTGGCGAGGTTTTCCGCATCCCAATATTTTACAACGTATTCAACGGCAGGCTGTTTTGAAAGCTCGCCCTGTGCCAATGCACCGAGTGCCCCTGCGATAACAGCCCCTCCAGCAATGGCGGCAATATTACCTTTACCTTTGCCTATAGTGCTGCCTGCTAACGCCCCTGCACCACCGCCTAACACCATGCCCCAGCCATTATCGGCAAGTTTATCGCCGCTCTGCACGGTCACATCGCGCACATTCAACACAAGACCTTGATAGGTTTCTGAAACTTGCCCTGCAGCTGACTCTGAATACACATTGGGATCAATAGTTTTAGCGCACCCCGCAACTAATACTATCGCGCTTAGGGAAACAGCAGTAAGAAAACGGCGCATAAATCCTCAGGAATTTTTACTTGATATGTTAATGGACTCATACTACCAAACAAAAAACTTTTGCCAAGATGGATTGTGTATGCGCCCTCATTTTTTTACGCTTTTTCTTATGCTCTTGCTTTTAAATTCCTGCGCGACGGAAAATTTTTCGGCTATTCAGAGCGAATTGGGCATTGCTAATACAAAGGCAGTGGTTTTCGCACGTGTCACAGGCGGGCAAAGCATCTCGTGGACACAGTACGATGAATTTAATAAACCCACCACACGCGCTTTCCAGATGGAAGCGCAGGGTAAGCTTGCCGCCTATGTTATTCCTGCGGGTCACTATGTGATAAACCACATAGAACTACGCCCTGAATGGCAAGCAAGCGGCGGGCTTCATAAAATCACGCACAAACCCTATTACAGCGACTTCACTGTTGAGCAAGGAGACGCTGTTTATCTAGGCGATATAATTCTTGGAACAGATGGCACATTCTACAAACAAAACAATGGGGGAGACGGCAGCGCCCTTGGGCTTATTCTGAGTGCTGCAATCAATGCCGCCTCAAAATCATTTGGCGACAAAGACGTTTACTTAAATGTGGTGGATAATTTTGCAGAGGCACAAGCAACCCTCAAAAAAGAAGTGCCCACGTTCACGCGTCCTGTGCAAAAACGCCTGCTGAAAATGGGCTATTGGGCGGGAAAAAATACGGATGAGTAGAGGCCCCCTAAACCTTACAACGCACGAAGATAAAAAGGCAATATTATCACCGTAAATCCAATACCCGATTGTGTAGTCCAACGATGGTGGCTCCACCCGCGTATGTCGCTTGAATTTTTCCCCAACGCCCATAAAGGGAGAATTATGTATGTCAATGGCTTATTTTTGTAGGATTGTTTTATGAGTAACAGGACTTACGCAGGTGAAGGATTTTTTGATGATTTCAAGGCAGAAAATTGCGAAAAAGCGGAGTTTACTAAGGGTAAATGAGCATTTTGAGCGATTTTCTAACGCTGAAAGCGCAAAAAAGACGAGCGCTGCGTAAGTCCTGAGTAACAAACATTCTAAAATTGCTGAGATTATCAATCCGCACTTCACTGGAGGTGTTGATGCAGGGCAATCGCATTAGGAATTTTATTCCTTTAAAAACAATATGTTACGCGATAGGCTTTAATATTGAAATTCTGAAAAACCATTATTTTTCAATGAGTTATTTTTTCTAATGCAATCGCCCTGGGTGTTGATGGCACATCAAACATTACAAGCCATGAGCTTTTCTGTGAACTTAAACAGACCACTGATCCAGAGTGGACTCGCGAATTTGTTCGTCTTCGCTATATGGCTGCCTCTCAATTTTTGCTGATGCTTGACAAGGCAATATCCTTGTGTGCAGCTTGTCCAGCACTAACACCTATTTCTGAGGCTTTGCAGGATAATCGCGCGGATGAAATAGGAGAAGCTGCTCAATTTCGTTCTCCTGAAGAGGGTAAGCAATACGCTACCCCTGAAGCACATCACCTATCTCGCGCCGTTTTTTTACAAGCTCTTGGCATTGATCCGCAAAAACCATCCGACTTTCCTCTTTATAAACTCAAGGATAATGAAAACATCTGGGAGCTTGTTGGCGTCTTGCTTATAGCAGAACGGACAATTCCCCATGAAGCTCATATTGTTTTACAAGCGCTCGAAAAAGTCTTTCCTGATCAGTTTGCAGACAACCAACAAAACGCCCGTCGTAGACATTACTTAGCAGATCACTATGAACACGATCGAAAAATACACTACCCTGAATTGCTAGAAGGAGCAACTAACGCCTTGATGAATCTTCCAGAAGAGCAAAAAACAGAGGCGCTACAACAAATTCGCCATGGCGCACAGAGATTTGTAGAAGAGCGGGGAAAATTATACGATCATAATCTAAAAATTCTACGTGCTCGTAATAGTTTAGGGCAACAGTCACAAGAAGAAGGATTGAATTACCTCCTAATGGCGCAGGAATTGTGTGCTCAGCAGCGCACGTACACGTGACACGCACGTGCACGGGCGCTTGATTTTTTGTAGCACTCTCCTTATGTTGTCTCATAATATTTTCAGGAGAACATCTCTCATGCCTCTATCGCGCCTGTTTTACGCTATCCTCCTCGCCCTCAGTTTGCACACACCGCTTGCAATCGCTTCCACGCCAGAAGGCTTTGCCGATTTAGCAGAAGCAGCGTTACCTGCCGTTGTCAACGTTTCAACGACACAACTGATTGACGCAAAACAACCGCAGCTACAAGGTTTTCCCGATTTTCCTGAACGCTCGCCTATGGAGGAATTTTTCAAAGAATTTCAGAAGCGAGGCATGAAAGCGGAAAAAACACCGCAAAAGGCAACATCGCTTGGGTCGGGATTTATCATTAGTGAAGATGGTCTGATGGTAACAAACAATCATGTCATTGATAAAGCAGAAGAAATAACCATAACATTGCATGATAACACGCAATTCACGGCAACCTTGTTGGGGCATGACCCAAAAACCGATCTGGCGTTGCTAAAAATTAAGACCAATAAAAAGCTCCCCTTTGTGAAATGGGGGGATTCCACAAAATCACGCGTGGGCGACTGGGTGATGGCGGTTGGGAATCCCTTTGGCTTGGGCAGCACCGTCACGGTGGGAATTATCTCTGCGCGTGCGCGCAATATCAACTCTGGCCCCTATGATGAATTTATTCAAACCGATGCCGCCATTAATCGGGGCAATTCTGGCGGTCCTATGTTTAACACAGACGGGGAAGTGATCGGCATTAATACCGCGATTTTCTCGCCCACAGGGGGCAGCATCGGCATTGGATTTGCTGTGCCTTCTGATCTGGCGCAACCGATTATTAAACAACTTAAAGAATTCGGCAGCACCAAACGCGGCTGGTTAGGCGTTAAATTTCAACCCGTAACACCAGAAATTGCTGAAAGTTTAGGGATTAACACGGCAAAAGGAGTTCTTGTTGCAGAAGTTGACCCCAATGGCCCTGCAAAAACAGCAGGAATGCAGGCAGGCGATGTTATTCTCCAATATGATGGCAAAGATATTGGGGAGAGATATTCTTTACCACGCCTTGTCGCCGATACGACAATTGGCAGAACAGTGCCTGTTGTGATTAAAAGAGGGGATGCCCGCAAAACGTTAAATGTGACGATTGCGAACCTAGAAGAAGCGGAAAAATCAGGAAAAATTTCTCTTTCACAGAATAAAAATGAAGAAGAGGGTAAAACCCCTACCGTGACCGTAGAAGGTCTGAAATTCAGTGCTGATGGGGAAGAAAATGCAAAAGGCGTTGTGGTGATTGATGTTGCCCCCGAAAGTGATGCGGCCAGCAAAGGCATTAAGGCGGATGACATTATTTTAGAGGTTAATCAAAAGCCCACCAACAGCGTTGCTGCCGTCAAAAATCAGATTAATCAGGCAAAAGATCAAGGCAAACGCTCAGTGCTTTTACGTGTGCAACGTGGAGAAGAGCGGACTTTTGTTGCCTTAAAACTGACGACGAAATAAGGCTTTATTTTCCTCGCATCGCCCTTTAAAATATACCCATGGAAACCATAGAAAATAGTAAAGAAGCGCTGCGCCAGCCGCATCACGTAAACAAACCGAGTAGCCCACGTGTGGCAAAGCCAGACTGGATTCGCGTTAAAGCACCCGTCTCAGAAGAATATCATAAAACGCGCACTCTCATGCGGGGCTTAAAGCTCAACACCGTTTGTGAAGAGGCCGCCTGCCCCAACATTGGCGAGTGCTGGGCAAAAAAACATGCGACGTTCATGATTTTGGGCAGTGTCTGTACCCGTGCGTGTGCCTTTTGTAATGTGGCAACGGGGCGGCCTGATCTGCTTGATCCCCACGAGCCTGAAAATGTTGGTAAAGCCGTTGCAGAGTTAGGACTCGCGCATGTTGTGGTAACGTCCGTTGACAGAGACGATTTAGAAGATGGCGGCGCGGAACACTTTGCGGCGACCATTCGCGCCATTCGGACAACCTCCCCCCACACCACCATCGAAATTCTCACGCCTGATTTTTTGCGTAAAGAACAATATATTAGCCGCGTTGTCGATGCGCGTCCTGATGTGTATAATCATAATCTTGAAACCGTGCCGCGTCTTTATACCTCGGTGCGTCCGGGAGCGCGGTATTTCAACAGTCTCCGCCTACTTGATTCCGTTAAAAAGCAAGATCCATCTATTTTTACCAAATCAGGCATCATGGTGGGGCTAGGTGAGCAGAAAGAAGAAATATATCAAGTGATGGATGATTTGCGTTCTGCAAATGTGGACTTTCTCACCATAGGGCAATATCTGCAACCCACGCCAAAGCATCACCCTGTCTTGAATTTCGTCACCCCTGATGAATTCAAAGCGTTGGAAAAAATGGCCTATGGCAAAGGCTTTTTGATGGTTTCCGCGAGTCCTTTAACCCGCTCGAGTTATCATGCGGATAGTGATTTTGCACAGCTCCGTGAGAAAAGAGGTTTTAGGTTTTAGGTTTTGGGATAGTATTCTATCAAAGCCGAACCCCGAAAACCCAGAACCGCCTCATGCCCCAACACGCCGAAAAAAAAATCCTCCCCTACTCGCAGGCCCAAGTTTTTGCGCTGGTGGCTGATGTGGAGTCTTATGCAAAATTCTTACCGTGGTGTCAGGGGGTGCGGGTGCAAAGCCACACAACAGAAAATATTACCGCAGATTTATTAATTGGCTATAAAGTGCTACGCGAGAAATACACCTCGAAAGTCCATTTTTTGCCGCACGAGCATATCAAAGTAGAATATCTGAACGGCCCTTTCAAACATTTGCACAATGAGTGGCGGTTTCGTGCGCTGGAAAACGGACACTGCGAAATTGATTTTTACATTGATTTCGAGTTCGGCAACAAAGTGTTACAGGGGCTGATCAGCGGCTTATTTTTCGAAGTGGTAAAGCGCATGGTCGGCGCCTTTGAAACCGAGGCACACCGCCGCTATGGACGACGCGCTTCAGATAAACTGCTGTAGCATTTTTAAGGCATACTCCACCGTTTGCCCGCGAATTTCCTGTCGATTGCCCTTTAGTTGTAATTGTTCCACAACTGTTTTTTCAAGCGTTGCCACCGCCACAAATACGAGACCGACAGGTTTTTGGGGTGTTCCCCCTGATGGGCCTGCAATCCCTGTTGTTGCAACGGCAATGTCTGCACCGCTCACCCGCCGTGCGCCTTCTGCCATTTGCCGCGCAATTGTTTCGCTCACTGCACCGAATTTTTCTATGTCTTCCGCTGAAACACCCAGCATCATTATTTTTGCTTGATTAGCATAGGTGATAAAACCGTGGGTAAACACAGTGGAACTGCCAGAAATATCGGTGAGAGCGGCGGAAATCAAGCCACCCGTACACGATTCCGCACACGCCAGCGTATAGCCTTTCGCCTTGCATTGCTCCAGAATCGTTGCCGCTAGGGCACCTCTAAAAACCCTTTTATCGGGATGAGTGGCGAGAAAGAAGTTTTTGAGGAAACGCAAGCGTACTCTACCGTACGTGCGGATTCCGAAAAAAGTTCTGACGATGCCAATCGCCCTAGAAAAGAGGTTTTTAGAACTGCCCGCTAAAGTATCCACAGCAACACCCCTTGCAGTAAAATCCACGCATAGACACCTGCAAAAATGTCATCCAGCATAATGCCCCAACCGCCCTGCAATTTTTGATCTGCCCAAGACACAGGGAATGGTTTCGTAATATCAAACAGGCGAAACAACATAAATCCCAACAAATACGCCTGCCACGTCAAGGGTGCCGCCGCCAACGCCAGCCATTGCCCCGCCACTTCATCCACCACAATACATTGCGGATCATCGGTTTGCAGTTCTTTTGCCAAAATAGTGCTTAAGGGAACGCCAATCACAAATACCGCCAACGCCGCAGCCAGCAAGGCTAAGGAGCCGTAATAATACGCAATGCCCCAGGCAAACGGCAATGCGGCAATTGATCCCATTGTTCCGGGAGCTTTGGGGCTGAGTCCCGCACCGAACCATGTGCAATAAAGTTTTATCAGGGTGTTTTTCATAAGAAACGCCCATTCAAGCTCCCAGTGCAACACTGGAGGGGTAAGGATTACGGGCAAAATCTCCTGTAGGGTGAAAAAGTTCAGGACTTTTCTGGGTCGATTATTAAGAGGTTGTCCCGAAGCTAACGCACAAGTTTAAAATTGATCTTTTTGGCTACAAAATCACTCCAAAATAGGGAAAATACTCCAGTATACCCCGCTATTTTGGAGTGATTTTTCACGCAAAAATCTCAACTTTCTCCTCGTACGTTAGTTTCGGGACAAGCTCTAAGAGCATCTTCAACTTTTTGCAAGTCTTCATTGGTAACGTTTAAAAAAAACGTTATTCTTTGCGAAAATGGATGAGCGTGATGATACGCCGAACTCAAGTACCCAGAAACCCCAAAAACGGCAGATTTGCTGACATGCACTTCAAGCCGCGAAGTCATATGCTTTCGGAGACAAAAC
>JBILKT010000076.1:0-7672 GCA_044376545.1 Alphaproteobacteria bacterium | reverse complement strand
CTAGTGCCTAGCCCCTAGTGCCTAGTGTATTACCTATCTCCCCACCACCACGTCCCCCACCCGCGCCATCAGGACATCGCGCCCGCTGCTGGTGCGCCACACAAGGGCAATGGTACGGTGCGGCGTGGGCGCACTGATTGGTACATACTGCACAAGCGATTCTGCCTCCCCAATAGCAATTTGCGGGAATAGCGTCACCCCTGCCCCGCTTGCCACCATATTGCGGAGTGTCTCGAGGCTGGTTGCGCGATACGCAGACGACGCGCCCTTGCCAATACGACCGCATACCTCCAAGGCTTGATCGCGCAAACAATGCCCTTCATCTAGCAATAATAAAGTTTCATCCTGTATATTCTCTAGGGCAATACGCTTCCTTCCTGCCAAACGATGAGACGACGGCACGACAAGCAAGAAACTATCCCTAAACAGCGGCTCTACGTTGAGATTCACACCTTCTGGCACAGGCAAGGCAATGAAGGCGGCATCCAACTCCCCCTTATGGAGAAAGGCAAGGAGCTGCTCGGTTTTTTCTTCTGTTAAGAGCAATTCAAGCGCGGGTAATTGTGTCTTCAGGCGCGGGATGATAACGGGAAATAAATAGGGTGCGAGGCTTGGGAATGCCCCCAATTTCAGCGTGCCCGCAAACGGGTTTTTATGCGCTGCTGCCGTGTTTTTCATGAGCGTTACATCATGGGTGATGCGTTGCGCAATCACCACCATCTCCGCCCCCACAGGGGTGAGCAACACCTGTTTGTTGTATCGCTCAAACAGCGTCACACCTAAAAATTCTTCCAGCTTTTTTATCTGCACGCTGAGGGTGGATTGACTCACGTTGCAGATACCTGCCGCCTTGCCAAAATGCAGCGTTTCCGCAAGAGTGATGAGGTAGTGGAGGTCACGGAGGTTCATAGAAAAAATTACCGCTGTTAACTTGATTTTTGTAATTTTTGTGATACCCTGCTTAAAGAGAACTTAAAGAGAAACAGGGTAGCCCTGCACTGTGAATGCAAAGCTACCCCGCGGGTTATTTCCTCATCAATTTACGAATTCTAATCCATATCGTGATAGAAAGAACCCAATATACCTGTTGCACATGAAGAATGTGCAACGTTTCGCTCAAGCGCCGCGCGGGCTTTACCGCTCGCAAGATTTATTTGCAGATCTTCAGGTGCGAGCGGTATAGAATGCTTTTCTCATTCTACGTTCTCCTTTTTGCTGGGCGCGGGGAGCCTATCTCCCCCCTACCAACCCAGCCACAGACCTATAGAATGGTCGCAATTTCAGCTCAAGAGATTTTAATTTTTGTATTTCTTACTCCAGTTTAGGGCTGTCTCAATCAATCGATTTTATCAATCGTTTCCATAGAAACAATGAATTTTATCTCTCGTTCTGTTTGGGGTATAAGAACTTTAGGGCACCCCTTAGAGCTTGTCCCGAAACTAACGTGCAAGTTTAAAATTGATCTTTTTGGCTGCAACGCCAATCGCCCTAGAAAAGAGGTTTTTAGAACTGCCCTTTAGGAAGGCAACAGTTAAGAAAATTAATGCCTGATGCCTGATGCCCCTCTACCCCTTTATAATCAACATAATCAACAAAAAAGGAATATCCCCCTATGACCATCGAAACCATCCGCGAATCACTCCCTGACTATGCAAAAGATTTAAAGCTGAACCTTGGCAATGTGCTTGCCACGCCGAACATGACCGCGAACCAACTGTGGGGCACAGCCCTTGCCTCTGCCATTGCAACGCGCAATCATACCCTCCTAAAAGCAATCGCAGCGGAAGCAAAAAATCACCTCTCCCCTGAGGCACAACGCGCCGCAAAAGGGGCTGCCGCCATCATGGGTATGAACAATATTTACTACCGTTTTGTGCACCTAGTCTCCGACAAAGAATACGGGAAAATCCCTGCGAATTTACGCATGACCATTATCGGCAATTCAGGCGTAGATAAGCAGGACTTTGAGCTATGGGCACTCGCTGTCTCTGCCATTAATGGGTGCGGCATGTGTCTTGATTCCCACGAGCAAATTTTGGTGAAACACGGCATGACCCGCGCTGTCATTCAAAATGCCGTCCGTATTGCCTCCACCATTCATGCAGTGGGCCTGACGTTGGAAGCGGAGGAAATTTTGGCAGAATAGACATATACCGCTACCGCTCGCACCTGAAGATTATCGAAAGAATCTTGCGAGCGGTAAAGCCCGCGCGGCGCTTGAGCGAAACGTTGCACATTCTTCCTGTGCAAAAGGTGCTGAAAAATTTCTAGCGATTTGTCCTATTTTGCGTTATCAATGGCCTCATATGGCACGCTCTTCTTCTTCCGCTTCTTCCGCTACACTCACCCAACAACACCTGCTCCGCTTTGCCGAAAGCAAGACCGCAGCAGATTACCGCGACTATGTGGCACTCCTTAAGCCTTCGGTCATCTCGCTAGTGGTGTTCACGGGGTTAATTGGCATGCTAATCGCCCCCCATCACTTGCACCCACTCCTTGCGTTTACAACAGTGCTGTGTATCGCCGTTGGCGCAGGTGCAGCCGGCGCTATTAATATGTGGTATGATCGCGATATTGATGCGGTTATGACGCGCACCCAAAAACGTCCTATTCCCAGCGGAAGAGTTACCGCAGATGACGCTCTATTTTTTGGCATAAGCCTATCCGTTTTCTCGGTGATGATTCTGGGGATGGCGGTGAATTGGCTAGCAGGCGGAATGCTTGCTGTCTCTATTTTGTTTTATGTGTTCGTATACACAATTTGGCTGAAACGTCGCACACCTCAAAACATTGTCATTGGTGGTGCCGCTGGCGCATTCCCCCCTGTGATTGGCTGGTTGGCGGCAACAGGCGACATGAGCCTAACACCGTGGTTGTTATTCCTTATTATTTTCCTCTGGACCCCCCCCCATTTTTGGGCACTCTCTCTTTATCGCAATGACGACTACCGCCGTGCCAATGTGCCCATGTTGCCTGTGGTGAAGGGACTCCCCCATACCCGCATACAAATTGTAGTCTACAGTATTTTGCTGGTCATGAGTAGCCTCAGCCTGTTTTTTACAAACGCGGCGGGGTATTTTTATCTCGGTTCAGCCTTGCTTTTAGGGGGGAAATTTCTCCATCTCGCCAATAAAGTCTTTATTGAAAAGACTGATCTTGCCGCAAAACGCCTGTTTGGCTTCTCGATTTTATATTTGTTCGCGCTGTTTAGCGCACTGGGTGTGGACAAACTTCTCCTTGCGCTTCTGTAAAAGGGTTATCCCATGATAACAAAAACGATTACACCCCTGCAACGCCTCAAACGCAAAAACTATGCGTTGCTGGTTGTTTTGGTAAGCTTTATTGCGTTGGTGTATGGGATTAGCATTGTGAAGTTGATGGGGTAAGCATGTCTGCTACAACTTTCCAACCTACTAACCGGAATTTCAAAGAAATTATGGGGAATGGTGTGTGCTACACTGTTCCGAAATTTCAAAGAAATTATAGCTGGGAAGCTGAACAGTGGGAAGACTTGTGGCAAGACTTGGAAAGTAGTCTCAAGGAAGACGAAGCCCACTACATGGGATATTTGGTGCTTGAGAAAACAGCAACATCAACACACGACACAGAAATACTCTCCATCATTGATGGACAACAACGCTTAACAACAATTACCATCTTGATACTTGCGGTATTAACCACTCTCGAAGATCTTATAAGAAAAAATATTGATGCTGACAAAAACAAGCAACGCCTTGAGACACTTCGTACACAATATATTGGGTTTATAGATCCCATCTCGTTAACAACAAAAAATAAACTGACATTGAATAGGCATAATGACCTGTGCTTTAGGGATTTATGCACCCTCATCCTCCCCACAAAACGTAAAAAAAATATTTCTGAACGCTTGCTTATTGCTGCACAAATATTTTTTAATGCAAAAATTGCAGAAAAAGCACTTGGAACGGGAGAGGCTCTTGCTGAATACATCAGCAAAGTGACCAGTACTTTGGTGTTTACTACTATCACCGTTACAGAAGAAGGATCAGCATACACCGTTTTTGAAACGCTGAATGCGCGTGGCGTAAAACTTTCAACGCCCGATCTCCTGAAAAACTACCTATTTTCTATTATTGATACGCAACAACCTCTTAAGAATGACGATATAGAAATGTTAGAAAGTTGCTGGACAGAGATTACCGAGCAACTCGGCAAAGTAGATTTTACAAAATTTGTACGGGCGGTGTGGAATAGCAGCCATAAACCCTTTGTTACAGAACAGCGTCTTTTCAAGGAAATCAAAGCACGCATAAAAGATAGGAATACAGCGTTTGACTTTCTCCAACAAAAATTGAGAAAGCTGTCCCCTATCTATGCCGCATTAAATGATGAATACGATGAAATGTGGCAAGAAAATGTTTACAAAGGGGCAGTAAAACACCTCCGTACACTGAAAACTTTTAATATTTCTCAGCCTTTTGGATTACTCCTTGCGGCACACGAAAAATTTTCAAAAAAAGAGTTTGTAAAAATTCTAGGCTACATCGCCACTATTTCTATACGCTACAACGTAATAGGAAAACACTCTCCCAATGTTCAGGAGCGTGCTTACAATGACATAGCCTGCGATATTGACAATGGCACAGTGTCCTCTCTTGCGAAAATAAAACAACGGCTAGCCCCTCTATACCCCAATGATGCTGATTTCAAACAAGATTTCCGCAAAAAACAAATGCCCATAGAACAATCAACGAAAAAAGTGCGCTTTTTGTTAGCCTGCCTTGAAGATTATATTAGCGGTTCTGACATTACAGGAGATGAAAAAATTACTATAGAGCACATTCTACCCCAAAATCCCACGCCTGAATGGACGAACTATTTTGGAGACGATACAGAAGAGGCAGTGGGGTTACTGGGTAATATGACATTGCTATCACAAGCAATAAACAAGAAAGTTGGCACTTTATCTTTTGCCGCAAAAAAAGAAGCGTTTTTACAAAGCGGGTATACCACTACAAAACAATGTTGCGCCTACGATGCTTGGAATAGAGCCGCCATTGAAGATCGCCAACAGTGGCTTGCTGAAAAAGCGGCTTTGTGCTGGCGTATAGAGTTTGATAATTAATTCTATGCCCTCCCCCAACAATCGTCGCACCGCCCTCCTCCTCTCTCTCTTAGTCGTGGGCATGGTGGGGATGAGTTTTGCCTCGGTGCCGCTCTATCGCCTGTTCTGCCAAGTTACGGGCTTTGGGGGCACGACACAAAAAGCACCCGTTGCACCGCCTATCAGCGCGGAAGTGAATCGCCCTATCACGGTGACTTTTAATGCCGATACCAACCCTGAACTCTCTTGGAATTTCAAGCCGCTGCAACACGAAATTACCCTCCCCATTGGCAAGGCATTCTTAGCATACTATGAAGCCTCAAATGAGGGCGACACGCCCACAACAGGCACTGCCACCTTTAACGTATTACCGCTCAAAGTGGGAAAATACTTCAAAAAAATTGAATGCTTTTGCTTTACGAAACAGACGCTCCAAGCAGGACAACGCGTTGATATGCCCGTTAGCTTCTTCATTGACCCCGCCCTTGCCACCGACCCTGAAATGGCGGACGTGAAGGATGTTGTCCTTTCCTACACTTTCTTTAAGGCCTATCCAGATCGATGATACGGATGCCCCTTTAAAATGCTCTCGGCGCGATAAAGTTGCTCGAGCAGCATCACCCGCACCAACATATGCGGCCACGTTGCCTTGCCAAACGCAATCAAATGGCTGGCTTTAGCACGAATTTCTGGCGGCAGGCCATCCGCTTCTCCAATCACAAAACCGCACTCTAAACCTTGCTGTGCATAGCGTTGCAGCAATCCTGCAAAGGCTTCACTGCTCAATTGCTCGCCCCGCTCATCGAGCACAAACAACACAGGGCTTTTCTCCACGGCTTGGAGCAGCTTTTTGTTCACGTCCTCGGTTTTTTTACCGCGCGTTTCAATTTCAATAATTTCTAACGGGGCGGTGATGCGCTTTTGGTAGTCCTTTACCAACGCTAACAACGGGCTTTCTTTTAACTTGCCGCAGGTGTAGAGTTTTAAACGCATACTAATGCTATACGCTGAAAGAATACCCTATGTCCACCGCCACTACTCTGTCTAGCCATTTGGCCACAACAACAAACTGGTCACAAGATTTCACCCCCACGCCAGATTTTGCCCAAGCCCTGCATTGCTTGGAAAACACCACGCGCAATGTGTTGCTCACAGGGAAAGCAGGTACAGGAAAATCGACGTTTCTGGATTATTTCCGCAAAAATACAAAAAAGAAAATCGCGATTCTTGCGCCCACAGGCGTTGCTGCATTGAATGTGCAGGGGCAAACCATCCATTCGTTTTTCGGGCTGAAACCCACGTTTCTTGACCCCACCAAGAAACACACACCCCGCTCCAAAGCGATGATAAAAGCACTCGATATTTTGGTGATTGATGAAATCTCCATGGTACGCGCCGATGTGTTCGATGCCATTGCGGCGATGCTCAAAGAGTTCGGCAAAAAGCCGCGCGAGCCTTATGGCGGCGTGCAGTTGTGCCTCATTGGTGATTTATTCCAGTTGCCTCCGATTGTCTCGCGCAATGACCAAGAATTTTTCCCACATTTTTACGAAGGCGCATTTTTCTTTCATGGGAAGCACTACCAAGATGCGCTGTTTGAGAAAATCCATTTCAACACTGTTTTCCGCCAGCAAGAGACCGAATTTTTGGATATTTTGAACAACATTCGCAGCGGCGATGTGGGGCACACCGCCCTTGATGCTCTCAACAAACGCTGCGTCAACAGCACCAGCAAAACCGAGGAAGGCACCATCACCCTCACCACCCGCGCTGCCCAAGCCGATGACATTAACCAGCGGTGTTTGAATGCGTTAGGCGGCGTCTCAAAAACCTATGAAGGCAAGGCAAAAGGTGTATTTTCTGGCGAAAATGCCGCTGTCCCTGCCCCGCTGAATCTCACGCTGAAAATTGGTGCACAGGTGATGTTCACCAAGAACGACGGCACAACGCGCCGCTGGGTCAACGGCACGCTGGGCATTGTGCGGGGTATGGGCAAAGATTTTGTCTCGGTGGAAGTGCAAGAGGGCGGCAAAGCACGCGTGTATGATGTGGAAGCCGAAACATGGAAAACCGAGAAATATACCCTCAGCAATGGCGCGTTGCAAAAAGAAGAAACGGGGAGCTTCACCCAACTGCCTTTACTGCTCGCATGGGCAATCACCATCCACAAAAGCCAAGGCAAAACGCTGGAAAAAGTGGTGATTGACTTAGGCTCTGGCGCATTCGCCGCAGGGCAACTGTATGTTGCGTTAAGCCGTTGCAAAACGCTCGATGGTATTAAACTCACCAAGCCCGTGCAGTTGCGCGATGTGTCGGTAGATAGAAGTGTGGTGCGGTTTTTGGCGGGGGACTTATACCAATTCACTTTAAAAACTAAAGGAACTGGGCCCCTGCCTGCGCAGGGGATTCGTCCTGAGTGAGTGCGTTCTCCGAGCGAATCCCCTGCGCAGGCAGGGGCCCAGAAAGTTTTAGAAATTTAATGGGGTTGGTATTAGCCGCAACGCAAAAATTGCTAACCTAGGTTTTAAAACACGCCTAAATCGCATTTAAATTGATTTCTAATGGGGTCTAGAGATTTTCAGCTAC
>JBILKT010000075.1:0-7801 GCA_044376545.1 Alphaproteobacteria bacterium | reverse complement strand
ACTCATTGAAAAATAATGGTTTTTCAGAATTTTAACATTAAAGCCTATCGCGTAACATATTGTTTTTAAAGGAATAAAATTCCTAATGCGATTGCCCTGCCATGAAAGCCCTGGGCGGGATTGATGCGCTGGCCAAACTGCTGCCGGATATCAGCTTGTTCCTTTATATGTACGTTCGTAAGGAAGCGTTGCTGTCTTCGCAAATCGAGGGGACGCAGTCGTCCCTCTCTGACCTGCTGCTGTTTGAGAATGATGAGGTGCCCAGCGTCCCAGTGGATGATGTAGAAGAGGTTTCCAACTATATCGCCGCGCTGAACCACGGTCTTGCACGTATGAAAGAGGGTTTTCCGCTCTCTGTGCGCTTGATTCGTGAAATGCACAAAATTCTGCTCCGCGGCGGGCGCGGCGCAAACAAGTCCCCCGGCGAATTTCGCCGTTCGCAAAACTGGATCGGCGGTATCCGGCCTGGTAAGGCCCGTTTCGTGCCGCCACCGCCGGAAATGGTGGATGATCTGATGAGTGACTTGGAAAAATTCGCCCATGATGAAGAGCAAAAACTGCCTGCGCTGGTGAAAGCCGCCCTCATTCACGTTCAGTTTGAAACCATCCACCCCTTCCTTGATGGCAATGGTCGTCTGGGGCGGCTGCTCATCACGTTGTTTTTGTGCGCCGATGGCGTGCTGGCGCAGCCAATTTTATATCTCAGTTTGCATTTTAAGGAGCATCGCCAGCTTTATTACGACCTGTTGCAGGATGTGCGGCTCAAGGGCGATTGGGAACGCTGGTGCGAATTCTTCCTTGATGGCCTAGCGGCAACAGCGACGCAGGCCGCCGATGATGCCCGGAAAATCATTGATCTTCTGGAGCGTGACCGCTTAGCGATTAGCCAGATCGGCAAATCCTCCAAAAGCGCCCTCAAAATCCATAATTATCTGCGGCGCAGGCCTTACATAGCGATTACTAAGGTTGCGGCAGAGCTTGATATCTCCGTGCCAAGCACCACCAGCACCGTGCAGAAGCTGGTTGAGATAGGTATTCTTAAAGAGATGACCGGAAAGTCTCGCAACCGCATTTTTGTCTACGAGGCGTATCTGGAGATTCTGGCCGCAGGGACGGAGCCGATAGAATGAATACAATGGCGGTGTGGTGCTCGTTGGGTTCTAATCGCTCTGTTGCAGGCAAAGTGGCGGCGGCAAATGGGGCGTAAACCCAAGGTTTCCTGTCGTTTGCAAAAATATTTGCCACCCCCATCTTAGAGCTTGTCCCGAAACTAACGCACAAGTTTAAAATTGATCTTTTTGGCTACAAAATCACTCCAAAATAGGGAAAATACTCCCGTATACCCCGCTATTTTGGAGTGATTTTTCGCGCAAAAATCTCAACTTTCTCCTCGTACGTTAGTTTCGGGACAAGCTCTTACAAAACCCCGATTTTTATGATACGCTAAAAACAAAAACATCATGAAAATCAATCATCATTGGAGGGACGAACGCCTATGCAGCAACAGACAGCACACTATACCTATCGCAACTAAAGAAGTTGCGATGAAACGCTCAAGCGCCGCGCGGGCTTTACCGCTCGCAAGATTTATTTGCAGATCTTCAGGTGCGAGCGGTATATTCTTTGGCTTAAGGCGGATCGGTTCGATTTTGTCGGGCAGGTTGCAAGAGGTGCAACATTACTGGTGGGTGAAGGCAATCAAGGCAATCTCAGCTTTTCCCTCTCATTGACTGGTTTTGAACGCATAAGGCCGACGCTGCTTACGGCGACAACCTTTGCGCTACTTCGCGATCTCACCGCCGCAGGCAAAGAAAATGCAGCTAAACTGCGTGGGCGTGGTGCATTGGTCTATCACGGTGTTGATGCAACAAGGCTGAGAGCTTTCTTTGGTAACAAAGGCTTTCAAACCATCGTTTTTCAGTTTCCGAATGTGGCCAGTCGCACGCCGATTTATGGCCACAACCCTAACTTTGTGTTGATTCGGCGATTTCTTAGCTGTGCGGCGGCTCAGTTACTGCCAGGCGGCAGCGTATTGATTTCCGCTGTAGACAGTCCGCATTACCGGGGCGCATTTAATTTTGAACAGGCAGCCAAAGACACAGGATTTGCTGTGCCGGAAATTTATCCCTTCAATCCCGATGATTTTCCCGGATATGTTCATACCATGACACATGAAGATGAAAGTGCGCTTGATGGCCATAAACGTTTTGCTACCTGGGTTTTCAGACAAAAGTAAGCTGATAGATTCTGCTTGTTCGGCTGTTTCTGGATTGTCGCTGCTGCCAGACTTCATCACAGAGACAGAAGAACGGGAACTGCTGTCAGTTATCGACCAGCGGCCATGGCTCGCTGATTTACAGCGGCGGGTGCAGCATTATGGCTACCGCTATGATTATACCGCAAGGCAGGTGACGGCGGATCTGTATCTGGGCGCATTGCCCGACTGGCTACAATTACTGACAACTCGTCTGCATTTTGAGGGACTCTTTGCAACTCCGCCGGATCAGGTCATTGTGAACGAATACCATCCCGGCCAAGGTATTGCCGCGCATGTGGATTGCATCCCGTGTTTTGGCGGCACAATAGCTTCCCTGAGCTTTGGCAGCGGCTGCCTGATGGATTTTACCCATAGTAAAACAGCGCAGAAAACCAGCCTGTTTCTCCCCTCGCGCAGCCTGTTACTGTTACAAGGCGATGCCCGCTATCACTGGCAGCACGGTATTGCCAAGCGCAAAAGCGATGTGGTGGATGGGGTTAAAATGCAGCGTGGGCGGCGGGTGAGTTTGACGTTTCGGACGGTAACGCTGCCGTAACAACGGCAATCTTATACCGTTTTCCTCCGCGCTTTAATGATGCAATTCGCTGTGGGTGTTGTTGCTCTTTGCACTGCCTCGCGCGCAATTTTTCCATATTTTACAATGACTTAATTGGGTTTTGCTGGTGCTTTTTCGGCTATACTGTTTTTCGGCGGACGTCCGCGTTTTTTGGCAGCTGGGCTGGGGACTGACTTAACAGATGGTTTGGTCTTTTTGACTATTGTGGTGGTGGTTTTCTTTTTAGGCGTGGGCGCGGTAACAACCGCATCTTCCATATTGATGCCAAACAGCGCGGCCATATCGTCTTCTGTCATAACTCGGTCTGTATCAGGTTTGGCGGTATCAGCCATCGGTATATTGTTGCTGGCAGCGGCGATCAGCTCGTTTTCATTCACGGCACGCAAGGTAAAGAGCAGCTCTGGCTGTTGATCCAGCCGTGCCCCAACACCATATAACGCCGCTGCCACGTGCTTACACATATCCGCCCAATCAGGACAGCTGCACGACAGGGTAATTTCTTTGGGGGAAGGAAACAGGCCATCGCCCTTGCGACAGACACGCTCCATGACGTTTTGCGATAATTTACCTTGCAGCAATTCCACCAATGAGCCGACAGATCCCGCAGCATCTTTACAGATTGACGTCCAGCGATCTTTTGACAATTCTTTGATTTTAATGCTTATTTTGTAAATTTCCGAGCCACTGACCAGCGCTGTGACTTCGCCCTTACGCACCTGTAAATCGGCCACCGAGCCGTTACGGACATAGGTGCGTCCACGGGGCAGGCGGCTTTCATAATCGCTATAGTTCTCAAGATTTTCACACCATGATTTACCCCAGAAACTCTTGGCAATTGTGCGCCCCTCAATCACTACGGGGGTGATCTCTTGTCCCTGTTTGCGCAGCTTTTCCATTTTTTTTTGTGCATCAGCGCGACGCTTTGCCACCGGCACATAGGGCCCCCATTGTCTTCCCCAACTCATCGTTTAAGTCTCCTTCAGGGCAGCGTTCAAATCCAGCGCCACCAAGTTCAACAGTTCAGTATTACTCATTTCAGTAAGATTGATTTCACCACCCCCGCCACCCTCTAAAAACGCCCCTGCCAATTGTTTTTTCGATTCAATCATCTCATCTATTTTATCTTCAATTGTGCCTTTGCAAACAAATTTATGCACGAGGACGTTTCTTTTTTGACCGATACGAAACGCACGATCGGTGGCCTGATTTTCCACCGCTGGGTTCCACCAACGGTCAAAGTGGATCACATGGGAGGCGGCGGTAAGATTTAACCCTGCCCCGCCCGCTTTGATGGATAGCACAAAAAACGGCACGGTTTCGTCTTCCTGAAATTGCCGCACTAAATCTTTGCGTTTGGCAACGGCGGTTTCGCCGTGCAGCACCAGTCCTGCGCGACCAAAGATGCCGCTGAGAAACGCCGCCAGCGGCGCGGTTGTTTCCTTAAACTGGGTGAATACCAGCACTTTTTCCTGTTTTTCGGCGATGGTTTCGGCAATATCCCGTAGGCGTGCGAGCTTGCCACTGTCGTCCTCATGCCATGAACCATCCCCCAGCCATTGCGACGGGTGGTTGCATATCTGCTTAAAGCGCATCAGGAATGACAGCACGAGGCCTTTACGGGCAATGCCGTCCTCGGCTTTTTCCAACTGGTCGGACATCTCATCCACCGCTTGCTGATACAGCGCCGCCTGCGCACGACTCAGGGAGCAGAAGGCTTTTACCTCCGTTTTATCGGGCAAGTCGGCAATAATGCTTTTATCGGTCTTAAGACGGCGCAAAATATACGGGCGCACTAGATTGCGTAGTGGAGCGTAGGACGGTTGCGGTAAGGTATCGAGGTGCTTAACAAAGCCATTAAAATCCTTAGCGCTGCCAAGCAGTCCAGGGTTGGCAAAATCAAAAATTGACCACAGATCGCTCAGGCGGTTTTCAATGGGTGTACCAGTCAGGGCAATGCGGGCGTGCGCCTTCAGCGCTTTCACCGCCTTGGTTTGCTTGGTGGCTGGATTTTTAATCGCCTGCGCCTCATCCAATACTGCCAGCCGCCACAACGTTTCACTCAGCCACGGCAGGCGCAGCAGCGTGCCATAACTGGTGATGACCAAATCGATATTTTCAAGCAGATGCGTTGGTTTGGTTTTTAAATCCTCCGCCGCTAAAACCGACGGATGCGCAATTAGCGTGCGCAGCGACGGTGAAAATTTTGCTGCTTCTGCTTCCCAATTGCCCAGCAGCGAAGCCGGCGCAACGAGAATACTGGGCTTATGCTCTTGGGATTTTTGCTGTTTTAGCACCAGCAGCAACGACAGCACCTGTATCGTTTTCCCTAAACCCATATCATCAGCCAAACATGCACCAAGCCCCAGCTGCGAGAGCAAATGCAGCCACTCCACCCCCGCCTGCTGATATGGACGCAAAGTGGCGTTTAGTGCTTTACCTGGGATAGCCTGTCCCCGTGCCTCAGGACTACGCAGCTGCGCAAGCGTTTCGTTGAGCCATTTTCCGGCGTTTACCTCGGCCCACGATACGGTATCGGCATCATCCGCTTGACCGGCAATACTGGCACCCGATAACAGCCGCATCGCCTCGGCGAACGATAAACCGTCTTTAGCGGCGGCATCCTGCACCGCCTGAAATTTATCCAGTGTAGCTTCTAGGACGGCGCGGTCTACCTCCACCCACTTGCCACGCACCAAGCCCAAACCGTCCGACTGCGACAAAATATCTTTGATTTCCTTGTGGGTGAGCGTTTCTCCGTCCAGCGTCACCGCCATGTCAAAATCGAGGAGCGCCTCCATGCCTATGGTTGACGGGGATTTACTACCCACGGTGGCCTTTACTTTCGGGCGTGGCGGTCTGTTCATCCGCCAACTAACTGGCATCCGCACAATCACCCCCGCCTCTTCCAGAGTGGCAGTGTCTTTTAGGAATTGTAACGCATCCTCTGGTTTCCAGCGCAGCGGATGAAAAATCTCACTGCTGTTCACAATCGCTTTTAACCAGCTGCAGGCTTCCGCCGCCCGCTGTACCGGCAACAGCAAATTCAGCAGGCTGGCTTTGTTTTCAAGACCAGCGTATTCTTTGAGTGCCTGCCCTAATGGCACATGCCGCGCCTGCCCGCCCGCAGAAAGTCCCGTGGTATAGGTGGCCATAAAGGCAAACGGCCAGTCTTCGTCTTTGCGATTTTCGGCTAAATTAAAATGCACCCGCCCAACGGTATGCCACGCGGGATTACGCTGTTTCAAAAAATCGGCCACCGACAACCCAGCGGTAGTGCGCTCTACCAGCAGTGCCGCATTCATATCCGCCCACAGCGTTGCCAACGTATCGGTGGTTAGATATTCGCCGCCTTTCATCGGCGGTGCGTCGTTGATTAACGGGTTGAGCACCGCTGGTGCGGGCATTGATACCAACGTAATCTCGCTGTCGGGCATCGCCCGTAGGGCGGTGATATAACGCGTTCCCAATTCCCGCCACCAGCCGAACAGCGGCGGCAGGATCGTTGCTATCTCGGTGGTGGCAAGATGCAGCAATCCATGACCACACCCTTTTGTAAACGCCGCCTCCAGCCGCTCAGCAACAGCCGCATCCAGTGGCGCGGCATTTTCCGATCGCTCTAGCAATATATGCCCGTGCGGCGTTACAATCGGTGCGAAGGCTATAGGTTTCAAATGCCCAATCCCCGAAGATATGTTTGTATAAACCGGCTTGCCAATGCTTGTACATCCTGAACACCCACTGTCGTGATTTTATGGGTGAGCAGCAACAGCGACATGCCATGCAATGCAGACCAGATAATGCGAGCGTGAGTGTGTGGTTCTGGGGTTAGAACAGTTAACGCCTGTTCTAAGGATAAAAATAAACTGTTGATTTTTTGCGTGTACCAATCGGGGAGCATTCGCTCTGGCGGCATCACATGGGCAAAGATGGTTTGCCACAGCGCTGGGTGTTCGCTAACATAAATTAAGTATTGTGTGGCGAAGGCGTGGATACGTTCTGCACCATAAAGGGGTGAATCAATGGTGGTCAAATGCTGCTGCATGCCCTCTAACGTCACGCCGTTGATATGCAAGATAAAATCGTGCTGGTCACTGAACACATTATATAGCGTACCAACGGTATAGCCAATAACACCAGCGACTTTGCGGGCACTAAAATTTGTATAGCCGTGTTCCTGTATCAGGGTTGATCCTGCGGCTATGGCCAATGTTTTTATTTCGTCACGGGAATGATCAGCGCGGCGTGCCATAGGGGGATGTCCTTATAATTAATCAGTGATTAGGTGTTTTTTTAATGCACCAACAGCGGCTTCACCTCCGCATGCACCCGTGCGGTAAGACCATTCTTCGCTGCAATAGCTTGGTCATATTGCGCTTGTAAATTCAGCCAGAATTGCGCGGATTGCCCGAAAAAGTGTCCCAATCTCAATGCCATCTCAAGAGAAATAGCGCAAGTGTTATTCAAAATGCGTGTCACACGATTGCGCGGCACTTGTAAGGCGGCGGCAAGCTGTGCAGCATTGAGGTTTGCTTCTTCCAAGAATTCTTGTAGGTGGCGGCTGGGGGGTACGGTAATCATGCTTTTTCTGTAACACCCCAGCCCCCCTATACAAAGCTTATTTTTTAGAGTAGACAGAACGAATGGAAGAACGTGACGCAAAGATCGCGGAATTAGAAAAAGCAATTCTAGCCTTACAGGCTAGGGTTGCCATTTTAATTGCAGAGAATGAAGATCTGCGGCGTCGCTTAGGTTTAAACAGTGGGAACAGCAGCAAGCCGCCGTCGAGCGATGGGCTGAAAAAGAGGCCTGCGCCTCGGAGTTTGCGAGAGACGACAGGGAAACAGGGAAGAAGAGTGGCGGGCAGGTTGGGCATGCGGGCAAGACGCTGGCGTTTCGAGCGGATGCGGATGGGATAATAGATCATCATCCGGCGGCGTGCGTGTGCGGTGCGGATTTAAGCAGTGTTG
>JBILKT010000074.1:0-7900 GCA_044376545.1 Alphaproteobacteria bacterium | reverse complement strand
GGCAGAACTCGGCAAGCATATCTTGTTTGTGCGTAACCACGACAAACCCGGATTTATCGGTCGTTTGGGGGCAACGTTGGGTGATGCGAATATCAACATTGCAACCTTCACCTTGGGGCGTGTTGCCGCAGGGGAAGATGCGATTGCGCTCATTGAAGTTGACCAAGAAATCACCCCTGATATTTTGGAAAAAGTAAAGACTATCAAAAATGTGGTGCAGGCAAGTGTTCTCCGCTTCTAGGCTCATTCGCGGTGTATTCCTAGCACTAGGCGTTTATAGCGCAGGACTTTCTGCAACATTGGCCGCTGATTCCTTTAAGGTGGGAGAGACAACCTATACGGTTGTTATCCAGCAGCCTGCCGTTGCTTTGGAGCGATTGGCTGTTAGCGGCACAACACCACAAAAAATTGTGGGGTTTGATGCCGATAACAAACCGTATGCTCTAGAAGGATTGATTGGCTCGTTGGTGCTCACGCCGTTAAAAGACTTTATCCCCGCAGCAACCCCAAAACCAGAAGGCATTGTTGAGAATACCGCCGTTAGCTATGGTCAGCACGAAATAGACTACGCCTATTTTGCAGGCACAGTAGAGGGTGTCCTTTCGCCGATTCTGGGCAAACTCCCTGTGGGCAGCACGCTGGTTGCGGTGCTGAGAAATGGTACAACACTCAAATTTTCCCTGCCAGAGGGCTATATTTACCAGAATACGACCCCTGTCGTGATTGATCTGAACAACGATGGCTTGGAAGAAATTGTTGCCACCGAAACAAACCTGCAAACAGCAACCTCTGTATTGGGTTTATACATTCCTGTTGAGGGGCGGTTAAAACGGATGGCAAGTTCTCCTGCTTTACCACAAGGGCAGTGGGTTGATGCCTTAGGCACGCTCGATTGGCAAAGTGATGGCGAGCCTTCCATCCTTGCTCTTGAAGCCCCAAACATCAATGGATTCTTGCAGTTCTATGCGATGAAAGACGGCAAGATGGAAAGTGTGCGGCGGGAATATGGCTATTCGTCAAGAATAGTGGGCACGCCCCTGTCGCAAACGATGGTGCTTGCAGATATGAACGATGATGGCGCAAAAAAAGCAAAAGAGCTTGTCATTCCGCGCAACAGCATGGATGCTTTGTCTGTGTTACATTTTGAAAAAGGGCTGATGACGCGTCTTTACGAAGTGTCTTTGCCAAGATCGATACGGTCGGCTTTTTTTACGGCGTATACGGAAAAAGGGGCGGTGAGAAGCATGGCGTTTATGCTTGCAGATGGGCAGGTTGTCTTGATAACACGCGAGCAGAAAGAACAATAGACCATGACGCAGCACCCCATTACTTTGCTTCCTGCTGGGATGCATGATTATTTGCCTGAGACGGCACGGCAACGCTATACGGTGGCGCATAGCTTGCTCACCACTTTTCAGCACTATGGCTATGATCTGGTGTTGCCGCCGTTGGTAGAATTTGAACAATCCTTGCTGCCCGCCATGGGCAACAACCTGAGTACCAACACCTTTCGGGTGATGGATTCGTTGTCGCATGAGATGATGGCACTCCGCGCCGATATTACCCCGCAAATTGCCCGCATTGCCACCACCCGCCTGCATCAACAACCCCGCCCTCTGCGGCTATGCTATAGTGGCGATGTGCTGCGCGTGAAAGGCTCTGATTTGAACTATGAGCGACAATCATTGCAGGCAGGGATTGAGCTGGTGGGGCACGCCGGCATCACGGCCGATGCCGAGGTGATTACCCTTGCAACACAAGCCCTAGAAGCGGTGGGTGTAGAAGATATTACGGTGGATTTGACGATTCCGCCGTTGCTCACCGTTCTCGCTGATACGTTTGGGATAGACCTAGCCACCCGAATGGATTTATTCCTTGGGCTGGAACGAAAGGAAACAGGGGTTTTGGAGTCACTTTCTCCTGCAGCAAAAACCTGTTTTCAACAGGTATTGCGTTTTGTGGGGAATAGCAAATCACTGCCCCTTGCCACCCTGCTAGACGTGTTTCCTCAAGAGGCTGCACCGCTGTTGCAGAATTTACAGGCACTTATTGCGGCATTACAAAGCGTTCCCAGCATCAGCACCATCACGGTGGATATGACCGAACAGCGCGGTTTTTTGTATCATAGCGGCGTGTGCTTCTCGCTGTTTGCCACAGGGTTTCGCGGCGAAATTGGACGCGGTGGACGCTACACCGTAGGCGATACGTTCGAGCCTGCCGTGGGCTTTAGTGTGTATATTGACCCGCTGTTGCGCTCCCTACCACCATTACAGCCTGCGGGCAAAATTCTTATACCGCGTGATGTACCTTCACAAAAACAACAAGAACTCATCGCCCAAGGCTGGCGATTAGCAAGACATTTAGAAGATACGCCCCTTAATGCGGCAACAGCACTGAGACAGGGGTGTGTTGCGTGGTATGATGGCGGTCGTGTCGCGTCCATGGATTAAGAGCTTGTCCCGAAACTAACGCATGAGGAAAAAATTGAGATTTTTGCGCGAAAAATCGCACCAAAATAGCGGGATATACTGGGGTATTTTCCCTATTTTGGGGTGATTTTGCAGCCAAAAAGATCGGTTTTAAACTCATGCGTTAGTTTCGGGACAAGCTCTAAGCGAACAGTATATCAAAATGCTGCCGAATCTTCGCCCCTATTGCATCGCGTAACAGGCGATAAATCATCAGGCATTGATCACGGTTCATGTTTTCCGCATCAGGCATCGGGAAATCCCAGAAATGCACCGCGCCTGTTTGGAACGGCACGCCATGCTCTAATAAATCTGCGGCAGGGGCAGACAAGGCAATCGTTTCATGGAATATTGCCGTTGCCGGAATTTCGTCAAATGCCTTGGCTTCGTGGTGATCAACACTGTAAATCTCTTGCTCTTCTAACACCGCCACCACAAACGGATCAATCCCCGCCACCGCCACACCCACCGAATCAACGTGCCAAGTGGGCTGCAATTTCTTTAAAATGGCGGCGGCCATGGGGGAGCGCACGGAATTCAGCGTGCAGGCGAATAAAATTTTCTTAGAACGTGTCTCAAAACGCGCTAGGTCGTCAGCGAGAAGCACTGTGGAATCTCTGGATATGTTCTTAGGCGAGGACATGGTGATTCCCCCTGATATGGAGCACACAAATTAACGTAAACAAACGACGTGCCGTTTTAAAATCAATCTCAACGTGGGGCTTTAACAGTTCCTGCAGTTTTTCTGATCCTTCATTATGCACCCCCCTACGCCCCATATCAATTGACTCAAGACGCACATGGATTTGCTCTTGCAGCGCATGATAATAGGCATCGCAAATGCGGAAATAATCTTTAATGATGTGCCGCAGGTCTTGCAGAGAGAGGCGGAATTTTTCTGGATCTTGTATTGGTGGTGCAGAAACCGTGAACACCAACGCGCTTTCTTCTAACGCCAAGTGCAAGGATACGGGCGGCTCAAGCCCCGATTGCGGTCTAAAGGTGTTTTCCAGCAAAATATCCGTAATCGCCGCATCCCGCTCCTGCAGCACCGTTGCGTGATAGCGGAGGATGTTCCGTTCGTCGAGGGTGATGGCAATGAGGTCTTGGGGCATGTTATGTTTTTAACCTTATCGCCACACTCCCCGCATGGGCGTGCAATCCCTCTTCCTCTGCCAGCGTTACGGTGGGTTGCCCCAACACCTGCAGCGCATCAGCGGAACACTCAAGATAGGTGGTGCGCTTTAAAAAATCGTAAACGCTGAGACCTGAGGCAAACCGTGCCGCACGACAGGTCGGGAGCACGTGGTTTGCGCCGCCCACATAATCACCGATTGCCTCTGGTGTGTGCCGTCCTAAAAACACACTGCCCGCGTGGCGGATTTTCTTTAAATAGTCGCGGGGATTATCCACGCATAATTCCACGTGTTCAGGGGCAACAACATCAGAAATAGCCACGCTCTCTGCTAAATTCTCCACCAAAATAACCAAGCCGTGATTTTCCCAGCTTGAGCGGGCAATTTCTCGACGCGGTAAGGTTTCAAGAATGCTCTCTAGTGCTGCAATCACCTTGTCTGCAAACGCGGCATCATCCGTAATGAGCACCGATTGAGAATCCGTGTCGTGTTCTGCTTGGGAGAGCAAATCCCATGCAATCCATTGAGGGTTGTTCTTGTTATCCGCAATCACCAGAATTTCCGAAGGGCCTGCAATACTGTCAATCCCTACTGTGCCAAACACCTGCCGTTTTGCCTCAGCTACAAACGCATTCCCCGGCCCCATGATTTTATCAACAGGCTTAATCGTTTCTGTGCCAAAAGCGAGGGCCGCAATGGCTTGTGCCCCGCCAATCGGGTAAATTTCTGTAATGCCTGCTAATTTTGCTGCATAGAGTACTGCTGGGTTAAGTGCTCCCCGTGGGGTGGGCACTACCATCACAATCCGCTCTACGCCTGCAACAACAGCAGGCAGCGCGTTCATCAACACAGAGCTAGGATAATTCGCCGTTCCCCCTGGAACATACAACCCCACACTGTCTAGGGCAGTCCACTGCAAGCCAAGCCCCACGCCAATCTCATCAGTATAATCAAGAGAGGCTGGCTGTTGTTTGGCGTGAAAAGCGCGAATACGGCTTGCCGCAAGTTCTAATGCCTGCCTTACATTCTCAGGACAATTAGCGGCAGTATCATTGATTTCTTGCGTAGAAAGCGTAATATTCTTTCCCAGTGTCACAAAATCAAACTGCGCAGTGTAATCACGCAGGGCGGCATCGCCCCGTTGTCGCACATCTGCAATAATCGCTTTAACTTGTGGTGCAACATCAGCGTGTGCACCCTGCCGTGCCGCAAGGGCAACGTGTAGTTTTCCCCAGAAGTCCGCTTGAGTGTGTTTAAGAATTTTCATCTAAAACTTTCCTGAACGCATTGATATAGGTCTCTATTTCTTCTGAGCGCGTCTTCATCGCGGTTCTGTTGACAATTAACTTTGAAGTGACTTCTGCAATCACCGCCACTTCCACCAACCCATTTGCCTTTAACGTCGCGCCGCTGGACACAAGGTCAACAATCCGGGGACACAGCCCCAAGCTCGGCGCAAGTTCCATCGCGCCATTGAGTTTCACGCATTCGGCTTGCACGCCGCGTGCCGCAAAATAGTTGCGCGACACATTCGGATATTTGGTGGCAACGCGAATGTGACTCGCATAATCGGGGTTCTCCTGCGCGAAAGTCTCGATTTTTTCCGCCACAGACAGCCTGCATTTGCCGATTTTGAGGTCAACAGGCGCGTAAATCTCACTGTGATCAAATTCCAGCAACACATCATTCCCCGCCACACCAAGGTGCGCTGCGCCAAACGCCACAAATGTTGCGACATCAAAACTCCGCACCACAATAATTTCCAAAGCAGAGTGGTTGGTTTTGAATTGCAGGCTACGGGTTTTCTCGTTGAAAAAATCGGCTTCAGGTTTTACCCCCACTTTTTCTAACAACGGCAGGAATTCTTTAAGAATACGCCCTTTAGGGAGTGCAAGAATCAGCGGAGAGACAATCTTATTGCTCATGCGGCCAATTCCTCATCCTCTTTCGCACGGCGAATAATTGCCCCACAATTCGACAATTTCTGCTCCAGTTGCTCATATCCTCTATCTAAATGATAGACACGATGAATGGTTGTCTCGCCTTTTGCGGCAAGCCCTGCCAATACCAAGCTGCTCGAAGCCCTCAAATCCGTTGCCATCACGGGCGCCCCAATCAGTTGCCGTGTGCCTCGTACTAGCGCAGACGACTTGTGGATGGTCACATTCGCCCCCATGCGGCACAATTCAGGCACATGCATGAAACGATTCTCAAAAATCGTCTCGGTAATCATCGAAGCCCCGCTTGCCAACGTCATTAATGCCATGAATTGCGCTTGTAAATCCGTAGGAAAGCTGGGGTAAGGCTCGGTCATCACATCCACACCCTTCAGCAAATTGAGGTCACAGGCAACACGAATGCTGTTGTCCCCCTCTTCCACCTGCACATTTGCCTTGCGCAACGCATCAACAAAAGTTTCTAACTGCTTGCTATTACAGTTTTTTAACAGCACATCACCGCCCGTTATCGCAGCGGCAATCATATACGTGCCTGCCTCGATACGATCAGGCAACACACTATAGGTTGCCCCCTGCAGGCTTTTCACGCCTTGAATAACCAACCTGTCTGTGCCTATGCCTTCAATGTTCGCACCCATTGCCTTTAAGCATTGCGCTAAATCCACCACTTCTGGCTCTTTGGCGGCATTTGTTAAAGTCGTTTCTCCGTTCGCCAGCGTTGCCGCCATCAGCAAATTCTCGGTTGCGCCCACGGAAACATAGGGGAAATGAATCACCGCGCCCTGCAATCCATTCGGCGCACGGGCATTGATATAACCATTCTCCAACTCAATCACCGCACCCATGGCTTCCAAACCTTTGAGGTGCAAATCAACAGGGCGCGTGCCAATCGCACAGCCCCCCGGAAGCGAGACAATCGCCTCCCTACATCGTGCTAACAATGCGCCCAACACGAGCACCGAAGCGCGCATTTTGCGCACTAATTCATAGGGCGCCGTTGTTGAGGTGATAGACGATGTTATCAAGATAAGCTCTTGACCTGAAATGTTTCTTACAATGTTTGTGCCGTGCTGTTCCAGCAAACTGGCAAGCGTGCGAATATCCACCAAGTTTGGTACATTTTTGAGCGTAAGCGGCGCATCGGTAAGCAATGTCGCCGCCATCAAGGGTAGCGCCGCATTTTTCGCGCCGCTAATTACTATCTCGCCTTTTAATGGCACACCGCCTTGTATAATAATCTTGTCCATTGGTATAATGTTAACCTTTAATTCTAATACTTCAGCGATACTATACCGCTCGCACCTCAAGATTATCAAAAAAAAATCTTGCGAGCGGTAAAGCCCGCGCGGCGCCCCAGCGAAACGTTGCACATTCTTCATGTGCAAAAGGTATACACCAAAAATCTATGCAAAGAAACAGGCAACAATGTCCCTTCCCTTAATCTTATGCGTTGTCGCCGTTGTGGGATTGTTGTGCTGCCGTCTTACCCTGCTCACGGTGCATAATTTGCTCAGTTGCTGGCGTAACCCAACATTATCCCGTCCTGAGAAAGCCTTTTGGTTGGGAGCAATCATCTTTGTGTGGCCACTCGGCGGGTTTCTCTATGAAGTCATCGTGGAGAAAAAGCCAATCATCCGCTTTTCTGTTATTTTTCTTGCCTTCAGCCTGACTTTTTGCGCGACAATACTCTATTTACGCCCTGATGTGCGTGAAGGTGCGTGGGAAGCATGGAAAACAAGCAATTCTCCGCTTGAGATGCTAGAACAGACACACATGCAGCCGCCACAGAAAAAGCCTTAAAATCTAATTGGATTCCCTTTGTTTTAGCATCAATGTAAGGGTTTCTATGTCGAATACCTCCGTAGGGCGATACAGCACGGCATCGGGATGATTTTCATCATAAATTTCCACAAGCTTTGCTTGACTATCCACCGCCTCTTCACGAGTCAAAAATGTAGCAATGGTCCAACCCCAATTTTCTGTTTTGCCTGGTGTTCTAATTACCTATCCCGTCTTATCACTCTCTGCTAATGGCCCAGTAGGGTAAAGATAGCCAAACCGATGCGCTGATGATTGTAAATCCATTATTAGCCTCATAAAGTTAATTAAAAAACTAATTATACTTAGTTTTACGCAAACGTCAACAAAATTACAACCTCGGTAGCGTCACCCCCCGTTGCCCCATGTATTTTCCTGCTCTATCAGCATACGACGTTTCACAAGGCTGGTCGCCTTTGAGGAAAATAAACTGTGCAATTCCTTCATTGGCATAGATTTTTGCGGGCAGCGGTGTGGTGTTGGAAATCTCAATCGTCACATGTCCTTCCCATTCAGGCTC